>JAHJMX010000053.1 GCA_018821175.1 Patescibacteria group bacterium | reverse complement strand
GAACTCCAGTGGTGACCTCAAGTGTATCTTCTCTCCCAGAGGTTGGTGGAAACGCAGCAAAATACGTTGATCCACATAAAATCGATAACATTGCAGAGCAAATTTTATCATTCATAAATTCAAAAGAAGAACGTGAACGCTATTCAAAACTCGGACTTGAAAGAGCAGCAAATTTTTCATGGAAAAAATGCGCACAAAGACATCTCGAAATTTATGAAAGCTTAAAATAAAAAATCCCTTTCACAAATTATCTCCCTTCCCTCTAGCTTATATAGTCTGGAGATATTTTTGAATAGATTCATCGGTTTTTCCAAACATTTTTATTTCTCCATTTTCTACAAAGGCAGTTTTATCACAAAATTCTTTTATACTATCCATATCATGACTAACATAAACAATAGTTTTTCCAGATTTTTTCAAATTACCAAAGACATTTAAACATTTTTTTTGAAAACTCAAATCTCCTACTGCAAGCACCTCATCACACAAATAAATATCAACATCAACTTGAATTGCAACTGAAAAAGCAAGTCGCACCTGCATCCCAGATGAAAAATTCTTTAGCTTCATTTCCATAAAATCTTCTAGCTCAGCAAAATCAACAATTGCCTTATATTTTTCATTAATTTCTTCATAACTTAGTCCCAAAATAACACCATTTAAATAAACATTTTCACGCGCAGTTAAATCACCATTAAATCCAACGCCAAGTTCCAAAAATGGGGATAAACTTCCATTAACATAAACATTCCCACTAGTCGGTTTATAAATATTTGCCATGACTTTAAGAAGCGTACTTTTTCCACTCCCATTCTTTCCAATAATACCAACAAATTCACCTTGCTTAACCTCTAAATCAATATTCTTCAAAGCATAAAAATCTTCATATTTAAGCCGTCTATGGAAGTTAATTAAACTTTCCTTTAAAGTATTTCGCCTCTCATGCGGAACACTGAAAATCTTATTCACACTTCCTAATTTTATCATCGCATCATTCATGAATTTTAAATATTTTCAGGAATAAAAGATTCGAGTTTATTGAAAATCAAAAGTCCAATTATAAATATTGAAAATGACATCCCTATAACAACAAAATTTAAACTCATTGCAGGTACATATCCATCAATAAAAACCACTCTGGAATATTCAATTATACGCGCAAGTGGATTCATATAAATAAATCTATGATAAGCTTGTGGAATCATTGAAACTGGATAAATAATTGGCGTCATCCAAAACCCAATTTGCAAAAGCACTTCCCAAATATGTGATAGATCACGAAACTTAATATAAAGAGAAGAAAGCGCAAGTGAAACACCAAGTATAATGAAATAAAGTTCAATTACATAAATTAAAAAGAAGAAAAATGATATATCAAAATTGATCTGACTAAACGCTAAGAAAATGAAAAAAACAACAATATTCAATACAAAAGTCATAAACGAAGTCAGTGTTGAAGCAAGTACAACAATAATTCTTGGAAAATAAATTTTTGTCACAAGAGATCTTTTAGTTTCAAATGAACGAAGTGCAATCGCAGTCGCCTCGGCGAAAAAATTCCAAATAATAATACCGAGCAAAAGATATAGCTGGTAATTATCAACTGGGAATCTCATGAAGATTGAAAAAACAACATACAGAACTGCAAAAAGCATGAGTGGTTTAAACAAAGTCCAAACATACCCTAAGATCGAATTCTGATACCTGACTTTAAAGTCTGATATTGCAATTTCTTTCAAAATTCTTAAGTTTTTTTTCGAAAATTTATTATCTCTTTTCATATAGTTTTCATAAGTACATTAAACAGTTTATATAAAACACTTCACATTTACAAATGTTCACCAGACTGCTAGATTATAAACACGCTCAAGCCTCTTATTTTAGAGGAAACTAACAAAATGATGAATGATTATCGTAATGAAGAAATCCGCTACAAAAAATCACGTGGATTTTGTAATTAATGAAATTGAATCAAAAGGTCTTAAATCAATGCAACTTTTTTCTACTGAAGGAACAATCATTGCTATTATTGGAGATGAAAGAATAATAGATCAAAATCATATTTCAACCCTCGACGGAGTTAGCCGCGTAATCCTTGTTCTCCCACCATACAAAATGGTTAGCCGAGAAGCAAAACGTGAAGATACAATCATTAAAATTAAAGATGGAGTTGAAATCGGAGGGAATACAATTCAAATGATATGTGGCCCATGTGCAATTGAGAATTACACCTTCGTCAGCCAAGCTGCA
Source organism: Patescibacteria group bacterium (assembly GCA_018821175.1). Classification (GTDB taxonomy): domain Bacteria; phylum Patescibacteriota; class Gracilibacteria; order UBA1369; family PNNO01; genus JAHJMX01. The sequence goes on along the minus strand of JAHJMX010000053.1, from coordinate 1,894 downwards.
AAATCATGCAAGGCTGCTGGAGTGAACATTTTACGAGGCGGAGCCTTTAAACCAAGGACAGGCCCATATTCTTTTAAAGGACTTGGAAAAGAAGGCTTGGAGATTCTACAGCAAGTCGGGAAAGAAGAAAATATGGCAGTCGTAACTGAAGTAATTGATGTAAGAGATGTCGACCTTGTTTACAAATATACAGATATAATGCAAGTTGGAGCTCGTAATATGCAAAATTTTAATTTACTTGAAGAGCTTGGAAAAGTTGATAAGCCAATCCTGCTTAAGCGTGGAATTTCAGCTACAATTAAAGAGTGGTTACTTGCTGCTGAATATATAATGTCAGGAGGAAATCCAAATATTATTTTATGTGAACGCGGAATTCGAACTTTTGAAACCGAAACAAGATATACTTTAGCAATTGGATCAGTTCCAATCATTAAAGACCTTAGTCATCTCCCAATAATACTAGATCCAAGCCATGCCACTGGCAACCCGTCCCTTATCGGACCACTTGCAAAAGCATCAATTGCCGCTGGTGCAGACGGGGTGATGATTGAAGTCCATCCATGTCCAGACAAAGCTTTATGTGACGGACCACAAGCCTACACTCCAGAAAAATTCTCACAACTCATGAAAGAATTGGATCCAATTGCAAAAGCAGTCGGGCGAAAATTTTAAAAAAATATACATATGAAAAAAAACATGCGAATCGTTGCAAGAAAGAATATTGATGAATCTTATAATGTTTCTTATTGCGAAAATTATACTGAGGAACTTATTTCTGATTTAAAAAGAAATTATTGGGGGAATAAGTATGCAATCATTACAGATTCTCAAGTAAAAAAATTATATGCCGATGAACTTGTGAAAAAATTAAAAAAAGCAGGTATAAAAGTTGATGTTATTTCATTCCCTAAAGGTGAAAAAAATAAAACTTTTCAAAGTGCGGAAAAATTAATTTTACAATTATCAAAACTAAATTTTCAAAGAAAAGATTGTATAATTGGGATTGGAGGCGGAGTCGTTGGAGATATTGCAGGGTTTGTTGCATCAATTTACATGCGTGGAATTCCATTTATTCAAATTCCAACCACTTTACTTGCAATGATTGACTCTTCTGTTGGAGGAAAAACTGGTGTCGATACAGAAATTGGAAAAAATCTAATTGGCACTTTTCACAGACCAAAAAAAGTTTATATAAATCCTGAATTTTTAAAAAGTTTAACTAAAAAACAACTTGAAAATGGATTTAGTGAATTAATTAAATATGGAATTATTGCTAAACCAAAAATTCTTAATTTGCTTGAAAAATACAAAGAACAAATTCTATCTTTTGAACCAAAAATTATACAAGATCTAATAATGACAGCTGTTGACATTAAAGCTTCAATCGTTATGCAAGATGAGTTCGAAGATGGCCTCCGAAAAACTTTGAATTATGGTCATACAATTGGTCATGCAATAGAAAAAGTTTCAGATTTTACAGTGCAACATGGTGAAGCTGTTGGCCTAGGCATTCGAATAATAAACTCCATAGCATTAAATAAAAAATGGTTCAAAGAAAAAGATGCCAATAGAATCACTGCGCTTTTAGATTCATATGGATTACCAAATAAATTACCAAAAAATATCAACATCGAGAAAATTATAGACGCAATGAAGTCAGATAAAAAAGCAGAAGGAGAAATAATAATTTATGTAGTTCCAAAAAAGATTGGTAAAGTAATTCTAACTAATAAAATTAGTAAACCTGACATAAGGAAAGCATGCAAAAAGCATATGTAATACCATCAGAAATTAAACCGGTAACAATTGATATCCCGGGATCAAAAAGCTATACAACTCGAGCTCTTGTTATTGCTGCACTTGCAAGTGGAAGGACAATTTTGGAAAATCCCCT
>JAHJMX010000052.1 GCA_018821175.1 Patescibacteria group bacterium | reverse complement strand
TTGAACATTTTGGAAATTTTGATGACACGATCAGCGGGACTTTATCAGGGAATTTCAATATTTATTTACCATATGGGACAAAGCTCATAAAATCTAACGTAGGCGCAAAAAATATTGCATCGGATAATTTTTCAATCTTCGAAACAAATGTTAATTTGAAACCAGAGCAAAGACAAACTCTTGAATATACAGTTGAACTTCCGTCGAAAATTTTTGACGGCAAAAAGTATAATTTGGATTTGATTAAACAGGCTGGAACAATTGCAGATTCATATTCTGTGATAATTGAAGTCCCAACAAATTTCGCTGTAAAAAGCAATATTTTTTATACTCGTGAAAATTTTGCAATTTTTGAAGAACCGCTAAATCGGGACAGATCGCTAAGCTTTGAAATGATTGAAACAAATTAAAATATTTTAAGATAAAATTTATGGATAAAATTGCTGTACTTGATTTCGGAGGACAATATGCACACTTAATTGCGAATCGAATAAGACGCTTGAATGTGTACTCAGAAATCCTTGATTGCGATACTAGTGCGGAAAATTTTGCCGACTATAAAGGAATTATTTTATCTGGAGGCCCACAAAGTGTTTATGCGGAAAATTCACCACAATGCGATGCGAAAATTTTTAATTTAGGAATTCCTGTCCTTGGGATTTGTTATGGACATCAAATAATGAATTATAAACGCGGAGGAGAGGTTAGTTCTGGAAAAATAAAAGAATATGGTCAAGCTAAACTTAATATTCTAAAAAAAGAAGGTATTTTTGAAGGTTTAAATGACGAGGAAATCGTTTGGATGAGCCACGGAGATGAAGTTGCATCTTTGCCTGCTGGAACAGAAATTATCGGGTCAACAGATACTTGCAAATATGCTGCTGTTGCTGATTTTGAGAAAAAATTATATGGGATTCAATTTCACACAGAAGTTACACATACAAAAAATGGGATGAAAATTTTGGATAATTTCTTGAATATTTGTGCCGTAAAACGCGAATGGGATTTGGCTCTATTTATTGAGCAAGAAATGGAGAATATTAAGAAAAAAGTTGGAGACAAAAAAGTGTTTATGTTGATTAGTGGAGGTGTAGATTCAACTGTTGCATATGCTTTAATTCAAAAAGCGATTGGTGCAGAGTATACTCGCGGACTTTTCGTAAACACTGGACTAATTAGAATGCATGAGCAGGAAGAAGTGGAAAAAGCATATAAAGATGCGGGTATACAAAATGTTCAATTTTACGATGCATCTGCAGAATTTTTAAGCGCTTTGAAAGATAAATATGAACCAGAAGAAAAGCGTAAAATCATAGGGAATACTTTCCTTGAAGTTAAAAGAAAAGTTGCTAATGATCTAAATCTAAATCCAAACGAATGGCTCCTAGGACAAGGAACTATTTACCCAGACACAATAGAAACTGGGGGAACAAAACATGCAGATAAAATAAAAACGCATCACAATCGTGTTGAACAAATTGAACAATTAATTCGTGAAGGGAAAGTAATTGAACCATTACAACAGCTCTATAAGGACGAAGTTAGAGAAGTAGGATCAAAACTTGGAGTCCCAGCAGAAATAGTTTGGCGACATCCATTCCCTGGGCCTGGCCTAGGCGTTAGAATTTTGTGTAGCAAAGGAGATGACTACCCAGAAAATAGCGCTACAACAGAACGCGAAATTAATAAATATTTGGAACCATATGGGATGAATGGGAAAATTTTGCCAATTAAAAGTGTAGGGGTTCAAGGCGATGCAAGAACTTACCGTCACCCATTTGTAATTGAGCTCCACAAAGACAGTAACCACGATTGGAAAACTCTTGGTGAAATAGCAACAGGCATTACAAACCGATTTGCAAATATAAATCGTGTTCTTTTAATGCTCGCTCCACACGGTATTGTTAAAATGAATGCAAAACCTGGATACTTAACACAAGATCGCGTTACATTGCTTCAAAAAGTTGATTATCGTGTCACAGAATTTATCAAATATCACAAGATGTACAGTGAAATTTGGCAATTCCCAACGGTTTTGATACCTCTAAGTTTGAATAATCGAAACGGAGAATCGATTGTTTTGCGACCAATTTGTTCCGACGAAGCAATGACAGCCAGTTTCTATCCAATGAAATGGGATTGGGTAAACGAATTAACAACCAGTATCGAAGCAATTGATGGGGTTGATGGCGTCTTTTACGATTTGACGAACAAACCTCCAGGAACAATTGAGTGGGAGTAAAGAAAAAAACAGGATCAAAACATCATTACAGTCATGACCACCCCAGCAACTAGTGGGATTGTCACATTGTCGTCAATATCAATGTTAAAGCGTTTCCAACCAAGATCAATTGATTCGACAACCATTGCAAGCGTACTCGCAATAAGCGCGGGTAAAAAAGGAACAAAATAAAATGCTGCAAGTGCACTGGTAATAATTGCAAAGCCTGTTCCTTCGAGATTTTTTTTGCTATTGAAAGGATTTTGGATACTTCCAAAATGTCTACCCACAATATTTGTTACAGAGTCGCCAACTGCCATAATCATAATACTGGCCATCGCAATATTCTTTTCAAAAATCAAAACAGCAAGTGCAGACCCAAGCACCAAAAAGAAAGAACCGCGTCCTGGGAATTTAGCCATATGATGTGGTCTTTCAAAAAATTCAAGCAACTTATGTATAATCGGAAGTCTAATTTTGCGAGCAAATAAAACCAAAATTCCACCAAAAAAAGTTATGATAAATAAGATTTGTACACTAATAAGTTGTAGTTTAATTAAAATCACAATTACAGTTCCTAAAATTAAATGTGCAGCTTGCCTACGAAGTTCAAGTGTATCGTTAACTTTAGCTTCAAACCATTCAATAAGCTTTGCCTTGCGCTCAACCCATACAAAAGTATATGTAGACAAAAGTCCAAGCATCGCACCAAAGACAATATCGCTAAAATTATGAACCCCAAGATACATCCTGCTAAATGCAATTAAACAAATCAACGCGACCATCATTACACGTCCAAAATTCTTGAAGAAATATTTCTGATAAGGCAAAAGCGAAAAAACAAATGCAGCATGCATGCTCGGAAAAGAGTATCCAGAGGCATAAAAAAGCGGTATTTCATCAAGCAACAAATAAGGTCGTGGAACTTGAAAAATCGCCTTCAAAATAAAACCAACCTGAAGCGCAACTACAACACTTATACACATAAAAAGTATAAACCTATATTTCTTTTGAAACATAACCGTTACACCAATAAGTGCAACCAAAAGCACCAAACCAAAGTCTGTTATAAAGTGCATCGCAGCTGTTAAATAATCAGATCTCATTAAACGAATACCTTCAGCTACAATTTCATCAAAGAAAAAACTCAAACAAGTAAGTAAAAAACCAATAATCAAAACTTTCCAAATTGTCTTTTTGGTCATAATTGAACCTTTTTAACTGTATCAATTCCGAGCGATAAATTTTGATTTCCAAATTCCTTGAATCTATCTGCACAATCGGTTGTTAAATACTCACGTTTACCATTTTGGCTAAGCAACTTTTCAATTTCTGGATGACGTTCAAGATAATCAACTAAGCTGTCTGCAACAACTTCACCTGGATGTGGCACCTTGACCTTTTTCCCCATATATCGCACAAAATCTCTGTGCATAAGCGGATAATGCGTACATCCCAAAATCATGACATCTGTATTTTTCGACTTCAACTGCCTGAGATATTTCTTCAAAATACTTTTTGCCTCAGGTTTTTTATGCCAATTTTCTTCAATAAACGGCACAAGCAAAGGACAACTTTGTGAAAAAACCTCTATATTACTATTCAAATTTTTAATTTCAATATCATATGAATTCGACAAAATTGTATTTTTTGTGCCAACAATACTAACTCTATTACAACGCGTATTTTGAACTGCAAATTCAACTAATGGTTTTACAACTCCCAAAATTTTCTTATCATTTATATTTGGATCTCGTAAATATTTTTGCTGTAAATGGCGAATCGAAGTCGCTGTAGCCGTATTACAAGCAACCAAAACTAAAGCCGCTCCATGTGCAAAAAGATATTCAATTGCTTGTTCACTATACTTTTTCACAGTTTCCACAGTGCGCGAACCATATGGCGCACGGGCATTATCCCCTAAATAAATATAATCATATTGAGGTAATTTTTCTAACAATGGCTTAAGGACAGTTAGTCCCCCATATCCAGAATCAAATAATCCAATCATTGAAATTTCTGTAAACAAAATTCATTCCTCTTTTATTTAACCCTTTGTTGACGGATTTTGGAAGGAATTTTTTTAATCAGTTTCCTTATATTGGGAATGTTCTTCATCAACTCTTCCAATAAGCGTAGATATCTTAGCGGTAACCTCACGACTCTGCGATTCTATAAAAGACGCATCCTTTTCAGCTTCCTTTTCAGCGTCATAGGCAGGATTAATGAACTTTTCCATCTCATCAATCAAGCTTTGATAATTATTATTTAATTCTACGATTGAATTATTAAGCTGAACAAAACGATCATCTTTATAAAATTGTAAATTATTCATTGCAGCAATTATTTTTTCATGATGCATTTTGGCATCAGCCAAACAAGCGCGCATTCCATCCATATTTACAGTAGCCCGTAATGGAGCATGGTTACTTGCAATAACAACTAATAAAGCCTTGTATTGTACACCATCAAGCTCCTTTTTTTTCTCGACTTTCCCGTGTTCAAAAAAATATCGTGAAACAAAATCATTAAATTTTTTACTTTCATATTGTAACCATCTCATCGCGTAATCAAGATTCTCATGATTTAGATTGTCCTTGCAAGGGACAGTCACGAAATCTTCATGAACTTCCGCTGTTTTTGCGGATCCATTATTCGATGCATTAAGATGGTCAGTTGGTGTATTGAGCGTCATACAACAAAATAAAGAACTTATCCGTTTATGAAGTTTAACAATCTCAAGAATTCCTGTCAACCATAGCAATCAAGACAAAATTACATCTAAGCTATACTTCAAGCGCTTAATTCATCTAATGAGATTTGTTCAATTTTACGCGTAATAATATCAGTTTGGGCAAATGGATTTGGCAATTCAGATGAATTTGCTATGCGTGGCGTATTATCGCCAACGACATGCCCCTCCTCTATATGTACAGTAAAATTTTGTGTGGTACGTTCAGATTTCAGAGTTTTATCTCCAACCTTTGGTTGAGACAAAGTATCTCGTTTTTTCCGCATAGTCCCACAGTCAAGTTCAACAAATGTTTCTAAATTTCTTAACTTAAAAGCATCTTGTGATTTTAAAACAATACATTCCCTAATCCGGACTCCAATAGAAATATGTTTTCTTGCTATATCATCTATATTTTCCTGAATTGTATTTAAAAATTCATGCATAAAGTTGCGCGCTTCTTCTTCTTCAAATCCCCATTCTTGGCACAAAATCCCAATATTTTGAGATATTTTTTTCTTTAAAATCTCAAAATCTTCACGCAATTTATCATCTAAACTATCGAGTAATCGTAAGGCATACATGTATTTCTCGATAAAATAAGAATCTACCTTCATTAAGTTCTCCACTTGAATTAATTCAAAATCAAAATTAAATAATTCAATTACATGATTAATACCACGTGACAATTTCCCCAAACTCAACTCAAATAACGAAATTTCAGTCCTAAAGTCATTACTACCAAGACAATTATTTAAATATCCAAGTAAAATATCCTCAGCCACCTCTTGATCTAAATAATTTCTTAAAATATCATTTATTTCTCCTTCTTCATCTTCATTTCCTTTTTCTTCATTTTGCTTTTGCAACCCTGGGATTTGAGTCTTTTCAAGCGAATCCCAATCATTCCAGTCATCAGATCCGGTCATAGGTTTTAGATTAACAAGAGTTTGTAGAGAAAGTCCTTCAATTTCGTATGTTAATTATACGATTTTTTTTTGTCAAAAATATGTCAAACCTTATTTTGTCACATTTTTATCATGGTCTATTGGACAATTTTGTAGCCTTTTAGTATGATTTACTCGAACCGTAAAAAATAGCGTATGAAAGCTGTTAAAATTGTTTCTGTGTGTGCTGGAATTTTAGTTGGTGTACTTATCACTGTTCAGTTTCGAACATTGGTGCCTTTGAGTAGCTCATATCCGCTTGATCAACTTCAAGCTCAAAAGGATTTAATTAAAGAATATGCTGATGAAGAATCATTTTTGAAAAGTCGCATTGTCTCAATACGTGCAAAAATTGACGAAAAAATTGCGCGAAATAATTCAACTACACAGATTGCGAATTTAGAAACCCTAAATCAACTTAAAGAAGCGATTGGATTAACAGCACTCGCAGGACCTGGGTACACAATAGAACTGACCGACAGCCCTTTTGTAGACCGTGAAAATATTAACGGAGATGAACAAGGCATTGTCTATGCAGCTGATTTGCGTGACGTTGTTAATTTATTACGTATACAAGGAGCTAAAGGAATTGCAATTAACAATGAAAGACTTATTGCAACGTCATCAATTAGTTCTGTCGGGAATACCATCTTGGTAAATAATTCACATTTGGTTCCTCCGTTTTCGATATCTGCAGTTGGTAATTATGGAGAAATTAGCTTGCGATTAGAAAGCGATGTGAATGCTTTGCATGACCTCAAGCAACGAGTTAAGGAAAATGGTATTAAATTCTCAATCAAACAAAATAATCACATTATTTTGCCGATTTATAATGGTCAATTTAGATTAAAATTTGTTCAAAATAAAATTACTGAAAATATTTTAAATTAATTTATGAAATTCTTGCATAAAAAATCAGATGGCAAACCTACTTGGATGATCCTACTGGGCTTAACAGGTATGTTGTTGGGATTTCTTGTTATAACTCAAGGACGATATTTTACAAATTATGTTGAAACTGAAGGACGTGATAGCAATGAAAATATTTTCCGCAAAATTCAAGTCTTGAAAACTGGGAACGATGAGCTAGAAGAAGAAATAAAAGTTTTGAATGAACAGTTGGCAGATTTAGACGATCAAACTTTGAGTATTCAATCTATTGAAAATGAAATTACAAAAAATAAAATTATATCTGGCAATGTAGATATATTTGGACCAGGGATTGAACTCCAGATCGACACGGAGATAAATGATATTTGGTTTGTTGATTTGACAAATGAATTTTTTGCAGCTGGAGCAGAAGCTATCGCAATAAACAAAATTCGGCTTGTAGATTCTG
>JAHJMX010000051.1 GCA_018821175.1 Patescibacteria group bacterium | reverse complement strand
CGTGAATGGCTTATTTTTACAAAAACAAACCTGGCAAAAAATAAAATACGTGAAGCTCTTCGAAAAACTAGCAGAAAAATCAAATTAAGCGTTGGTAAAAAAATATTACAAAAAGAATTTGATCGTGCAGGGTTAGGATTAATAGAAGAAATTCCACGAAAAAAAATCAAAGAACTTATTGTTAAAAAAAGAGATGAACTGAATTGTAAGAATCTTGATGACATCCTCATAGCAATTGGAGAAGGATTGCTAGATCCAACAAATATCATCAAAATTATCTATCCAAACAAATACTTCCAGAAGAAACAAAATTGGCTTACACATAAGCTATTCCCACAAACATCAAACGGGAAAACGCGTGTTGGACTAAAAATCAAAGCGATTGATAAGCTTGGTGCAGGACATGACATTTTGAGCATACTTTCAACTCAAAACTTAAATATATATAAATTAAAAATAACAACACGCGGGCTAGAAAATGTTTTTACAATGCATCTAACTATAGAAATAGATTCCTTTGAACAACTAAGTTATATATGTGAAAAACTTGAGCAAGTTGATGAAATAATTGAAGTGCGAAGACAATTTGGAGAAAAGAAAATCAGGTTTTTACTTGTAGCATTAGCCACAATACTGATGTGGACCATACATCCAATCGTCACATATTACTTATCAAAAGGAAATGGTTTCCATGAATATAGTGATTTGATAGTATATGTTGGCATCATAATGCTATTTTTCTTAGTAGATAACTTGAAAAGAATAACGAAAAGAAATTTCCCAATATTCAGAGAAAGTAGAAATAATGTTTTATGGCTACTCACTTTCCTAATTGGGAATTTCGCCCTTATTACAATCATCGCTGAAATATACTTCTATGAACTCAGATTTAATTGGATCATTGTATTTGGACTGATACTTTTTGTTTATGCGTATTTAGTATCAGAATATGTTGAATACAAAATCGAATCTAATAATTAAAATCTGAAAAAATAAGTTCTCTTTCATAAATCGCTTTCCCTATCATCGCTCCTTTTGTGCCGATTTTTTTTAATAATCTGAGGTTTTTATCATCTCCAATCCCTCCAGAAACATACACTTCAAGCGGCGTCATCTGCATAATACGATCAATTTCATCATAATTCGGATTCACTTGCGTCCCCTCTTTGAAAATATCTTTAAATAAAACCTGAGTCACGCCAAGCTCTGGCAACCCTTCCGCAAAATCAATAACACGCAATGGGAATGCCCGTTTCTCATCAGTCAAAACTTCATCACCCTTTGCCTTAATTCCAACAATCACCCTGTCTGCACCATATTTTTTAATTGCCTCGGCGTAAATTTGACGAGCTGCAACTCCAAGCACCACAAAATTCATGCCAATTTTAAAATTATAATCCAATGCTTCCATAGTCCTAATACGCCCTGCAATCATCAACTCACAAGAAACAGCTCTACGAATATCTTCAATTAAAGCTTGATTACGGTTGTCTCCAAATTCAGAAGCATCCAAATCTACAATTAGAATTTTATGCGCACCCTGAGATTGCATATTTTTCGCTAAATCTACCGGAGAGGTCCTATAAACTTCTTTTTGCTCCAAACTCCCCTTATAAAGGGCAACAACTTGCCCTTTCAAGATATAAATCACTGGAATTATTTCCATAGAAATTGATTTATTTACTAAACCTAAAGTGCATCACGTCACCATCATTTACAACATACTCTTTCCCCTCAAGTCTCATCAACCCCTTATCTTTTGCTCCAATTTCTCCATTATTTGCAATAAAATCTTCACAGCTAATCACCTCGGCACGAATAAATCCTTTTTCAAAGTCAGTATGAATTACCCCTGCAGCCTTTGGCGCAGTCCATCCTCGATGGATTGTCCACGCATGAACCTCTGTCACACCTGCAGTAAAATAGGTTATTAAATCAAGTAATCTATAAGATGCCTTAATCAACTGATTCAATCCAGTCTCCTTCATCCCTAGAGTTTCAAGATATTCAGCCGCCTCACTATCAGAAAAACTTCCAAGTTCTTCCTCGACACGAGCAGAAATCGGCACTAACTCGCTATTTCCTGAAATATCAAGCTTTTTACGTAATGTCTCCACATCAATATTTCCAACTTCATTTTCATGGACATTCGCAATATACAAAAGTGGCTTCATTGTAAGGAAATGTAAGTCATAAAATTCAGCTTTTTCTTCTTTCGTAAAATCCATATGTGAAAGTAATTTCCCTTGATGTAAATGTAATTCAATTCTTTTTAAAAGATCAACATAGGCTCTCTTGAACTTATCTCCAGATTTCGCTTCCCCTTCAGCCTTTTTCATACGCTTATCAAGAGTTTGCAAATCAGCGAAAATCAGCTCAGCTTCAATAATTTCACGATCTTTTTGAGGTTCGATTTCTCCATGAACATGAACTACATCAGGATCTTCAAAGACACGAATCACCTGAGCAATTGCATCACATTCACGAATATTTGAAAGAAATTTATTCCCAAGCCCTTCCCCTTCACTAGCCCCTTTAACAAGCCCTGCTATATCTACGAATTCAATAACTGCGGGAATTGTTTTTGCTGGATTCACAATTTTTATCAACTGATCAATACGCTCATCCGGCACTTCTACAACCCCAACATTTGGATCAATGGTGCAAAATGGGTAATTAGCAGCTTCGGCCGATTTTGATCGAGTCAAAGCATTAAAAAGAGTTGATTTCCCTACATTTGGAAGTCCAACAATACCAATTTTCAACGACATATAATTAAGTAGTTATATTAATTCCAACAAAAGCATTTAAGCATAAAAACTTTATTTTTCAAAGGAAGGAAGAGCCGATTGTACCGCTTTCCACTCGTCTAATGTTAATTGCCCATCAGCCGTTATAAAATCCTCATTTGGCGCTACGAAATTAATCCTACATCCTAAGTGAGGCGCATAAATCCTACTTAATTTCCCAAATTCTCCCATACAAAAAGTAATGATGTCCGATCCGGTTTTCAAAAGTTCAAATGGAACTAATGTGTCCTGGAAACTATTTGCCGTAAATATAATTTTACAAATATCAGCCCCTAAATCCTTGCCTTTTTGTAAGATTTTTTTCGCTTCTGAAAGTGGCGGAGTCGCTTCAAAATCATGATATGAAAGAATCAATTTTGCATTATGTTTTTTTAATAATTGCTGAAGATTCATGTCACCCCCAAAATCATCTAAATCAATGTCGATATATGTAATCGCATCTGTAGAGTTTATTTTTTTAATAAGTGAAAAATTCGAAATATCCGTAATCTTCAAAATCATTTCGCCTTTCCACGCAGCCATTAATTGTTCCAAATTGAAGTCTTCAATTTTATTTACCCAAACCTCAATTAGATCATAATCAGAAGGAATTTTTGCAATTTTTCCCAAAACATTTCCCATTTTTTGTTCACGAATCGATGCACAGATCATATAAACCTCTTTAAAAATTACTCAAAATACCTTACTCTAAACTCAGGTTACTAAATAATTAACTTTAGGTACATATTATGTTTTCATTAGACTTTCTTCAGTACTCATATTTTGGCAATACCATCCAGAATTATTTAATCGCAACTGGGATTTTCCTAGTTGCCATACTCGCTACAGTAGTTTTTAATGTAATCATCAAGGGAATTTTTATCAAATTTGCAAAAAAAACAAAGACTGAGTTAGATGATACAGTTCTGCAAGTTTTCAATAAAGTGTTTATATTTATCATAATTCTTGGAGGGCTTTATTTCGGGCTAAAGTCAATTATAATCCCACAAAATATTTGGGAAGTAATAGAAAAAGCGATACAAGTCATCTTCATCTTCAAAGTTTTCCAAGGAATTACAATTTTAATGGATTTTGTTATTAATGCATATTTTTATCGACACCTACAAACAAAAGGCGGATTCGATGTTAATTTAACAAGATTAATAACTCGCATAATAAATGCTGTCCTCTGGATTATTGGGCTTAGCCTAATCCTGCAAATATTCGGATATCAAATAACAGCACTCATCACTGGACTCGGGATTGGAGGTTTAGCAATCGCACTTGCCGCGCAAGATACCTTAGGAAATTTCTTCAGCTCAGTTTCAATTATAGCTGACAAACCATATCAAATCGGGGATATCATTAAATTCAATGGATACGAAGGGACAATCAAGGATATCGGTATGCGAACAACTAGAATTGATACCTTCTTTGAAACATCAATTTCTATTCCAAACAGCGAACTTGCAAAATCAATAGTTGAAAATATATCACGCAGAAAATCACGTAGATACGATGGTCAAATCGGGGTTACATACGAGACATCAGTTGAAAAATTAAACGAAGCAATCGAGATAATTAAAAAGATTTTGGAAGATGAAGAAGGTGTAAATAATATTTACTATGTTCATTTTGAGGAATATGGACAATATTGCTTACAAATAAAAATGACATACTATGTTAAAAATCCAACAGAATATGAATTTTTCATAAAAACTCGAAGCAAAATTAATTTCGCAATCAAAGAACAATTCGAGAAAGCTGGTATCGAAATGGCCTTCCCTAGCCAAACAGTTTATTTGAAAAAATAAACATATTGAGGTTGTAATAATGTATATGTAATAATGTATATCGGATTTTACATTCAATGCTTTTTGTTGTATAATAATTAGAGCGCATTCCATATTGTTTAAAAAACGTTTTGGAATTGTGTAAAAAACAAAAATATATAACAAAAAACACTATGGAAATTTTTAAGCAAATTTTCAAATCACTTGAAAATCAACTAATCACTTCTTCTGAAAAAAGGCTTGTTTTCGTGAAAAATCCAGAAAAAATCGAAACTCCAAGATTAACAAAAACAGAGCTACTAGGGCAAATAGACGATTTAGACAAAAAAATCCAAGATGAATTAGACAATCCAAAGATTTCACAAGAAAAAAGAAAAGCATTAAGAGAAAAACGAACGAAATTAGATGACTTGCGTGAAAAATTAAACAGAACAAATAAAATAACAAATCGCGAAATTAACTTAATCAAATCAGATGCATTCGATGATTTAAGAAAAGCATTTGCATTTAATTATGTCAACGAACACAACATATATGCAGACAATAAAACCGATGTATTGTTGGAAAAATGTTTAGGAAATGTTTTCACATTAATGAAAAATGGCGAAAAATATACAGAAAACTTTAAAGCTCGCCGAAATATTCAATATGCAAAAGATATGAATGGCGTTGTCGATGCAAGCGTAATTGGCCTTCAAATAGAGAAAAAAGGCAACGAATTGATTGTCACACAAAAATTACAAGTATTAAAAAAATCTGAAAATAAAAAGGCAGCGAAAGAATTGGCAATAGCAAAAGATACATATTCTTTCTCTAAAACGGGAGATGAATTGAAAATTGAACGCAAAGGTGAGAATGTAACCGGGACTCATTATATGGGAAGTCCTGAAAATACACTTGAAGAAAAAGCTAAGGCTAAAACTGGGATTCCACTACGAAACTCAAAATATGCAAAAATTAATGGTGGAAATATTACTCTTCAGAATGTTGACGACAACGTACAAATACAGGATGTGCTTGCACCTTCATTAAATCAAGAACTTGTCCTTATTCGAAATGGTGTTCCGCAAATTATCACACAAAAAGGATATACATGGATTAATAAAAATGCAGCAAATCAAGATAAGAATCGTGTAAGAGTTTACAATGGAGACAAAATCCAAGCACTTGCCGACATGCCAAAACAAACAATGCAAAAATTGGCTGGATCAAAATACTATGTAGAAAAAGATGCAAATGGAAAATTGAAGATTGTACAACAAGAAAACCTTAATGCTTTACGCAATCTTCCAAACAATCAAAAGAAACTCGATAAACTTACTAAACGGTTAGGAACAATCGCTGCTACAAAAGGATTTAAAGAATACAAAGGGGAAAACAAGGAAATAACAGATACTTTCAAATCACTTGGAGAAAGTTTCATTAAAATTTGGAAAGGT
>JAHJMX010000050.1 GCA_018821175.1 Patescibacteria group bacterium | reverse complement strand
CACACGCGATTTTCAACTATTTATTGCAAATGAATTATTTATTACCTGCAATCGCTTTGGTAACAATAGGATATCTATATTTACGATATTTACTAAATCGAAAGGCTGGAAATCTTATTTTGATTACAGATATTGATGAAAAACGAAAATCAACAATGGGTAAAAATGATAAAGATGTGGTTTTGGAACTTCTTGGGATGTGGTTCGAAGATGGCAAATACGTTGATGTTATGCATATATGTGAGCGCCTTTTAGAGCGTGATCCAGACAACAATGTTGTAAAACTTTTCAAAGCTAAAGCTATGGATAAATTGGATCCAGAAAATCCATATCGTAAAATCCTATCAACCGTGTTTGGCAAAGCTAGAAATGAAAAAGAGGTAAATACAATTAATTATTATAGACAAAGAAAAGAAATTGAAGGTAAAAAAACAAACGCAAATGAAAAAGCAAAAATGTTTCGTTTTGTTGAAAAGAAAAAGGAAAAACAAGATAAATATTTCGAATTAAAGAATATTTAAACAATATCGCTGAAAATCTTCCTTTACTATAGCGCTATAACTTTTTATTATAGTCAGGTGAATTTACTGATATTTCTTTATGGATTTCAAAAATTTAAAGGTAGCAATTGTATGTGATTGGCTTACAAACTTTGCAGGAGCAGAAAAAGTGATTTATAAATTGCATCAAATGTTCCCAAATGCACCAATTTACACTTCGGTTTTCAATGCCAAAAAAATGAAGGGATTCGAAAATGCAGTTGTTCATACTTCATTCATACAGGGGTTTCCAAAAGCCAAAGAAAAACATCAATGGTATTTAAGTTTTTATCCACTCGCTTTTGAATCTTTTGATTTGAGCCAATACGACGTAGTAATCTCTAGCTGTCATTCATGCTCAAAAGGTATTATCACCAAGCCGGAAACAATGCACGTAAGCTATTGTCATTCTCCAATGCGATATGCTTGGGATAATTCACACGAATATATCAGAACTTACAAAATGCCTTGGATTATAAAAAGATTTATTCCAAAAATGATTCACAAAATCAGAATGTGGGACCGTCTTGCGGCTGATCGTGTTGATTATTTTTTGACAAATTCGAATTACATTAAAAAAAGAATCAAAAAATATTACCAAAGAGATTCGAAAGTTATATATCCAATGGTAAATGTGAAAAATTATTATATATCAAACATAAAAGATAAAGATTATTACCTCGCAGTAGGGCGATTCACTCCATATAAACGTTTTGATTTAATCGTAGATGCATTTAATGAACTCCCGTATAAATTAAAAATTGTTGGAACTGGTAATCAGGAAAAAGAACTTAAAGCTAAAGCAAGATCAAATATCGAATTTATGGGATTTACTTCTGATGATGAATTAAAAGACCTATATGCTAATGCAAAAGCTTTGATTTTCCCTCAAGTTGAAGATTTTGGTATAACTCCACTTGAATCCATGTCTTCTGGACGTCCGGTAGTTGCATATAGAGCTGGAGGAGCATTGGAAACCGTCAAAGAAGGGGAAACTGGTATTTTCTTTGATGAACAAAACGTGGCACAACTCAAAGCTGGTGTTGAGAAATGTGAAAATACAGCTTGGGATAGCAAGAAAATCCGCCAACATGCAATGAATTTTGATGAAACTGTTTTCGAAAAACAAATAATGGAATTTTTGGAAAACAAATGGTCAAATTGGGAGAAAGAAATGAGATAATATTTGTATGGGTTTTTGCCTTAGACTATTTACTTAAGGTGTTTTTTTTGGTATAATTAATTGATAGAATCTGAAAATTTAGCGCAAAACCGCGCCTTTATATAAAAATTTCTTTAAAAAATACAAACAAATAACAAAAAACATCATGAATGATGAAACAAACAATGTAATTGATGAAAACATCGAAACTCCAAAAAAGAAATCTAAATGGATTCTTGGTCTAGGAGTTTTTGCTGTAATCGCAATCATCGCAGGAGTGGCAGTATTTGCAAACGGCGGAGAGTGGTTCAAGGGATCAACATTTGATATGCCAAAGGTTACCATGCCGGCTATACAAATCCCAACACTTCCTACAGGTGATTCAAGCACTCTGCATGATAGTGATAGTGTCGACTATGTGGGGACAACAGAT
>JAHJMX010000049.1 GCA_018821175.1 Patescibacteria group bacterium | reverse complement strand
TTTTTGTATTTTTTGGGCTGTTGCATCTATTATAATTTCAATTGCAAGTAAAGGTATTTCTTGTCCATATCCACAGATTAGTGGTTCTACTTTTTTAAAGTATCGTTTTTCTCTTAAAACTCTTTTACTGGCGCCTCTTCCTTTTCTTATTTCTTGAACTAGATCTTGTAATTCATCACAGCTTAGAGAGTTGATAACAGATCTTGTTGTTATTGATATTGGTCTTTCTTCTATACAAACAATTTGGTCAATATTATCTGGAGATTCTTGTAGCTTCATAATTGTTATGATTAATATAATCAGGGTTGAGTTATACTAACTGTTCTCGTTTTGTCAAAGTGGTGTTTAAGCAATTTCGCCTAACTTGATCTTAAACGGAATAACCATGGGTGCCAATCACCCGATTCTCACCAAACTTAGTTCTAACTTCGTTCACTAAGGAACACCATGATTTTTTGGCTTGTTTGAGCGGTTTTGCTGAATATTATTTTTGTGATGGAATTTAGTTTTGAGGAGAGGCAGCCTCTATATAAATTGCATGGAATATGCTATAATTAACAGATTTTAGGATTAATATAAAAACAAAATGGTAAATCCCAATATAGGCAATAGTTCCGAAAGACTCAAAGGTGGCATAAGTCTTAATTCACAAATTGAGTCGGAATTAAATCAAAATAGTGATATTTCTAATATTAGAAATGCTAGTAGAGATAGTGCGCTTCAAATTTTGGCAAATATGCTTTCACAGGACAAAAAAGATGTTCTTTATGTTATGCAACATAGGTCTGAATTTGTTGCATTGAGTGATAAAGATATAGCATTGAAACTGATTGATTCTGGATATGCATGGTATGTCCTTTCAAATCTGGATAGATTCCAGGAATTGGATAAGGAAGTGGCTCTCAAGTTGATAGCCTCATTACAAAAGAACAGTAGTCTATATGGTAGTTTTTCTTTTGAACCATTGAGCTTTACAGGGTTAGATCAAGAAGTGTTTTTTGAATTGTATAAAAATTCCCATAATAGTGATTTGTTAAACCAATTAGATCGTTTTACAGGTTTAGATAAGTGGTTTGCATTAATTTTGGACAAACACGATTTAGCTGTGAATTTAAATAAGTTTTCAGGATTAGATAGTGAGTTGGCTTTAAAATTAATCGAAGATGGGTATGTTTATGAAGTAGAAAACAATTTAGATAGCTTTGAAGGATTGTCTAATCAAGTTGCCGTTAAGTTAATACAATATTCCGATAAGTGGAGGTTTGCTTCAAATTTAAAGAGGTTTAAAGGCTTGAGTTGTGATATAGCTTTAGAGCTTATAAAAGCTGGAGAAGCAGAATTTGTGGGTAGGTATTTGGATAGATTTAAAAATCTTGATCAAGAAGTAGCTTTAAAATTAATTGAGGCGGGATTTGGTTTTGATGTTGTTAATAATATCGGGAAATTTATTGAGCTGGACACAGATTATATATTTGAGAAAGTTAACGAAAAATCTCATAAGAAGTTAGAATATCTAGAAGGTAGTCGAGATTTGAATAAAGAAAAGGCTTTAAGCTTAATTAATGATGAGGAAGCGTGGTATGTAGCTAGAAATTTGATAAAATTTAGAGGGTTAGATGAAGAAATAGCTTTAAAATTGATAGATGTAGGATTTGGATATGACGTGTTGCGAAATTTAGATAAATTTGAAGGTTTTGATACAAAAGTTTTATTGAAATGGATCGAGACCGGAGCGAAATGGTATTTTTTTACTAATTTTGAAAAATTACCTTATTTAGACCATAAAAAATTTGTACTGAAGTTAATTGAAGTTGGAGATGTAAAGTATGTTACTCAGAATTTGTATAAAGTAAATGGACTAGATAAAGAGGTTGCTTTAGAACTTATAAAAGCTGGAGAATCAACATCTGTTGCTAGATATTTGGATAGATTTAAATATGTAGATAACGAAGTAGCAGAAAAACTTATAAAAGCTGGAGAATCAGTAGCTGTTGCTGCGAGCTTGTATAGATTTGCAGGAGTTGATCATTTAAAAATAGCTGAAAAGTTAGGATCTATTCATGTTTTGTGTAATTTGGAAAAATTTGAAGGAATAGATCAGGAAAAAATTATTTCTGATTTGATAAGGTGGAGTACACCTCATATTTTGATATGTAATTTATTTAGAATTAATAGTATACCTCACGAAAAAATAGCTGATGCTTTAATTGATGCTGGATTTGGTAAGGATGTTGCTGAAAACATAAAAAAATTTCAAGGATTAGATTATTTGAAAATAGGGCTTAGACTAAAAAAACTAGGTTTTCAAAATTACATTTTGGAATATTTTGTAGGATCGAATAAAGATGAAGCGATAAAGTTGCTTGAATTAGGAAAAATAGATGAGCTTGTCGAGGGTATAAAGTGGGATAAATTTAATGGTTTAAACAAAGAATTTGCAATAGCTTTAATTGAAAATGGTTATAGTAGAATTGTGGGAGATAAATTCTCTGCATTTGTAGATTTGAAGAGTCTAAATATTGATGAAATAAATTCTATTATTGATTGTTATTCTGATGGTACAAAACAAATTTTTAATAAAGGGCTTGAGGTATTTGGTGAGTCTATAATTATTGAGATAATTACTGCAAGAGAAATATCACGATCTCTAAGGGTGCTTAATTTTATGTTAAATATACGTGGTAAGTCTGAATTAAGTCCTCAAGCTTTCTATGATAACTTTATGGGGCCAGCGATAAAAGCTCTTAAAAATAATGATTTGGTTTTTATGAGCAAGCTTCATGGATTGGACTCTAGATTTTCTGAGGTGTTTAGTATTGCCAAAGCTAATATGGAGCACATCCCAAGTATTAAAAGGGTTTTATTGTCTATTTCTTCTGTAAAAGATGTTTTTAGAAGTCTTGACACACTTGATGAATTTAAGCATTTGTGTGATGTGTTATATAGATATTCGCTTATAGATAGGCCGACAAATAAGCCGAGAGAAGACTATTATGATATTTTGGACAAACAACCTCCTCTTGAAACAATGTTGGATTATAATGTCCCTAAAGAATTTTTGACTGAGTTTAGAAAAGTGTTTCTTGATTTATTTTCAAATCTTGATGAAAAAAAACCTTATTCAGAGAAAGCTTTCCAATTTAATCCGCAGATGTATTACTCTATCAAATCAATTGATTTAAGGCCTGAAGATGACTTACTTGAATATACTAATCGTTTAAGACATTTAGTTCCTAATGCATTTCGCATGCGATCAACGACACAAAAATATATGAATGATGCTAGGAAGCGGGTGAGGATATCAGGAAAGAAAGTTGACGAGTGGTATGAACATGATATTGGCTCAATTGCTACATATTATATTGATATGAATAATACAAACCTTTCCAATGAACATCTGTTGTATCGCTTAGGGCTTACTTTGATGAAAGAAATTGAATGGGCATTTCATCATCGTGATCATAGAGACCCTCATAAGCCTTATTTTAAAATTGATCCTTCGAGTTTAACTGATTTAGAAAAATCTTTACAGATGCTTGAAGGAATAAAGGATGAAAATGAATTCCCAGAAATAATTACTTTTTTTGATTGTTCCATTCAAAAAGATATTAAAAATAGGTTTGATCGTAGTATTAATGGGAGGTCTGCAGGTTTTTATTTGGATGGAAATGATTGCAAAAAGTTTTTAGGAAGTAAAAAAGGAACATTTTGCGAGATGGGGTATCAAAGTAATACTTTAGAGGGTGTTAATGCGTCGTATATTAAAATACCGAAATCTATTATTTTAAAAATTTTCAGAAATTTGCTTGATGAGAATAGTGAAGAAAGAGCACTTTTTAATAAATTAAAAGCTAAATCTAAACCAGGTTGTAGTACGGTAATTTATGACACATTTTGTTTTCTTTTAACTGAACGATTGTTGTATCAATTGTTTTTGAATTTGGAAAAAACTGCAAATGTTAAAAGACTAAATGAACTTTCATTATATGATCATAGTATTATCTGATTTTTGTTGGTATATCTAAAAAGTTCTAACATCGTCTACTTTTCTGCTACAAAGCTTCCAAAAATGTGTTATTGTATTTCTGATGCTATTCTTTAATTTTATAAATATGAAAAAAATCGTATTTGTTGGGATTATTGGAATCCTAGCACTCGGACTTGCTGGTTGTGGTATCGAGCAGCCTACTGAGATTGCTGATCCTGTTGACACTGTTGAGACTGCTGTCGAGCAGCTTGCTGAGGTTGCGACTCCAGTGGGAGAAATTGAAATCTACCTGACTCCAGATGAAAAAGTCACTTATACTCCATCTGAGGAAGATTGGTGTGATGACGATTGTATTATTTATCCAGAGAATGGGCGGATGTACATAAAGCATGCTGAAAGAGACGTGTACGTTCCTGAGGGGACTGATTTCTTTTTTGGTGGACCATCGGAAGATGAGAAAGCGATGATAATTGAATGGATCAGAGAAGATCAGGAGAAGATTACGAATTAATCCGAAAGGAAATACTGAAAACTAAGGAGATCGCTAACAGGTCTCCTTTTTTGTTAATTTGTTTATACAGAATCAATACCATATAAAAACTTTGTAAGGATCAGCGTGTTTTGATTCAGTATATGTTTTTCGTGGATGCCTGTTATTTTATAGCCATTTTTTTTATAAAAATTGACCGCATCCCATTCTTCATTTGTTTCTAAATAAACTTTAGTGCATTTGCTTTTCTTAGCTAAATTTTCTGCTTGTGTTAGAAGTTTTTTTCCAATACCCATTTTCCTGTGGGCAGAGCTTACAATTAAGGTTTCAATCAAGGCTAAATTAACTTCAATCACTAACTTTAATATGCCAACAATTTTATCGTCAGAGTTTTTTGCAACAAGCTTATATATTTTTTTAGCAAAATCTACATTTTGTTTGCCGTAATGTTCGAGGTCCGCAATTTGCCATTCTCTTTTTTCAAATGCATTGATTTCTTTGCTGTTTGTTTCCGCTAAAATGATTTGAATCCCCATATACTCTTGATGTTTGTAGCCTATTCTTAAGCTGATACTATACGAAATTAGTCTGATTGCCAATCAATGCACGTGTAAAACCCCAGTCCGCACTTCGTCATATCCTCCGCAGCTCTATTGAAAAATGGCTGCCATAATGCAGGCGTTTTTTTGTTTGGATGTAGGTGATGGTATCGATAAAGTGAATCACTATCATTTTTTCTTAAGAACTTTATTTAGAATTTCATCTTTATCAATCTTTTTTGTGCAAAAGAACCAGTCTTTACACTCAAGCCCCTCTTCTTTCCCTTCCATTCTATTTTTTGCTGCATTACAAGAGCCAGCAGGAGATATGATTACATCATCTCCAGGTCTCCAATCTGCTGGAGTTGCAATCCCAAATTCATCAGCAGCTTTTAAAGCAATCAAAGTCCTATATAATTCATCAAAATTACGTCCAGTGCTTAAAGGATAATAAAGGATTGTTCTAATTATTCCTTTAGGATCAATATAGAATACTGCTCGAACAGCTTTTGTGTTGCTTTCTCCAGGTTGAATCATCCCGTATTTTTTCGCAACATTCATAGTGATATCCTCAATTAAAGGGAAGTTTACTTCGACGTTTTTCATTCCCTTGTACTCAATTTTGTCTTTAATTGTACGAAGCCATGCAATATGGCTATAAAGACCGTCAACAGAAAGGCCTACAAGTTTGCAACCAGCTTCTGCGAATTGATTTTCCATACTCGCAAAAGTAATAAATTCAGAAGTACATACTGGAGTGAAATCAGCAGGATGGCTAAAAAGTATTACCCAACCGCCTTCATAATCCTTCGGGAAATTGATTTCTCCCTGTGTTGTAACTGCTTTAAATTCAGGTGCCTTATCCCCAATTCTTGGCATAGGTGTAATAATTTGCGCTTCATTTATGTTTTCCATGCTTAATTAAGTTAATAATATACTATGCTTATTATCCACAGTGTAAATCTTTAAAGCAATAGATGGATAATTGGAGTTTGTATTATCCGAAATTACCTTGAGTTATACGGATTTTGCTATTTTACGGCAACTTCCGTCCCGGGACGGCGATTTTGACGAGCGGCTTTTTGGCTGTAATATGCGGGGGTATGGTTATTTGCTATTGTTTTGATTTTTTAAAAAGTGTACACTGGAAGTAGCACTAATCCGTGAATTATGGATACAAAATTAATAGGAATCAAAAAGTTTAGGCAGAACTTTACGAAGATTTGGAAGGAGGCAAAAGAGAAAAATATTCGTTATATTGTTATGCATCATTCTGTGCCAGTTCTCGAAGTGAAGCCGATTGACGAAGTAGATTTGATTTTAGAGGATTTTTTAAAAACCTCTGAAGTATGAAAATTACAAAAGAACATAGCGTTTTGATTCGAGCGGTTGCAATTATCATGATTGTGATTTATCACTTTCAATATGACTTATTTGGGGGCAGTTTTTTGATGGAAAGAGGCCAAGGGATTGGGGTTTGGATTCGAGAATCGCTTGGATATATTCAGTACGAGCCAAACGCATGGATTGGTTTTTTTATGGCTTTTTGTTTTATTGGGGTGAATGTGTTTTTCGTGCTTTCGGGATATTCAATGGTGAAGAAATACCACAATAAAGATACTGTGAAATTGAAACATATGGGTGGGCAGATAATGAAAATTTTGATTCCTTATTGGCTGGCGCATCCGATTATTCACGTTATTGATTGGGCTTTGAAGAATTTGCAATATCACTTCGGTTTCATAAATTACGAAACGTATTTTTCTGGCATGCACAGT
>JAHJMX010000048.1 GCA_018821175.1 Patescibacteria group bacterium | reverse complement strand
TCACCTGAAATTTTTTAAGAATTACCAACCCCGATGTATTGTAAACCAGCATCTTCAATCACGCTAGCCTGAAGCGCGTTACGACCATCCAAAACCAAATCTCCTTTCATAAGTCTCGCAATTTTCGCAAAATCTAAATCTTGAAATTCCTTCCATTCAGTAACAAGCATAATCGCATCAACATCTATAACAGAATCATACACGGAATCATTGCCGCGGATTTTTTCGTTATTTGAAAAATATTTTGCAATAAAATTTTCTGTCCCAAGAGGATCATATAAATTTACAAAAGCTCCTTTTTCAAGCAATTCCCTGATAATATCAATCGATGGCGCATCTCTATAATCATCTGTTTCAGGCTTAAAAGTAAGCCCAAAAATCGCAATTTTTTTGCCTTCTACAGAACCTCTTGTTTTTTGAAATTTTTCAACAAGAATTAATCTTTGATGATCATTCACCCTTTCAACTTCACGCAAAATAGACATATCAGATTCAACATCAACCCCCATTGCAATAAGTGCATTTATGTCTTTCTTCAGACAATTCCCCCCATATCCAATCCCTGCATTCAAGAAACTTTCACCAATTCTTTTGTCTAATCCAATTCCTCGTGCAACTTCATTAACATCACAACCAGCTTCATCGCAAAAATTTGAAATTTCATTAATAAAAGATATTTTAGTACAAAGAAAAGCATTTGCGGCGTACTTAATCATCTCCGCAGCTTTGATAGAAGTCATCACAAGAGTGATACCCTTATCAATCAACGGCTTATAAAGATTCCTCATTTGATTTTTCGCATAATCAGATTCCGCACCAACAATTATTCTATCAGGGCGCATAGTATCGTTCACAGCACTCCCTTGACGTAAGAATTCGGGATTTGAAACAACATCAAATTCAATTTGGAGTCCACGCGCCTTAATTTCATCCTGAATAATTTCGCGGCATTTTTCGTTTGTAGAAACTGGAACGGTTGATTTCATAATAAACAACTTTTTCTTATTTATATGCCGTCCAAATTCATGAGCAACCTCATAAACAAGACTTAAATCAGCTCTTGAGTTTTCGTCTGGAGGAGTTGGAACAGCACAAAAAACCACTTCAGCACTATCAACGGCATCAGCAATATTAGTTGTGAAATTTAACCTACCGGCAGCTAAATTAACAACTATCAAATCATCCAAAGTTGGCTCGTATATGGGAGATCCTCCATTTTTCAAAAGAGATATTTTTTTATCATCAATATCGTGACACAAAACCTGATTTCCCATTTCTGCAAAACAAGTTCCTGTAGTCAACCCAACGTATCCTGTACCAATAACTGCAATATTCATGCCGCAATGTTAACTTTGATATAAACAAGGAGTCAATATGGAAAACATATGCTAAAATTGAACCGCTATAATTAAATCTTTTAATGCTTTGTTTTATGCAAAAATTTTCGGTGAAATCGGTTGCAATCACAACTCTAGCTATTCTTTCATTAACTGCTTGCAATCAAGGCCCTATTCAGACTACAGAGCCCGACCAAATCCCAACAAATGATGTTATACAATCAGAACCTGAGAATGAAGTTAAAGAAATTAAGGAAATTGTATTTGAGGAAGAAACGGATTTATACATCATCGATGTAGTTTCTCCTGAGATCAATTCATACCCAGAATTAAATCAATACATCAAAGCAATGATCGATAATGATATTTCAAGCTTTAAAGAAGAAGTTACAAATGACGAATGGTATGAGCAGAACATCGAGGACCCTATGATGCGCCATGGTTATTATTCTAGATTTGAAATAATAACTTTCACTTCAAAATTATTTAGTGCGAAATTTAATAATTCGATTTATTACGGAGGGGCAGCGCACCCAATGTCTTACACTAATGTAATTAACTATGATCTAGAAAAAAATAAAGATTTCAAAATTGCCGATTTGTTCATTGAAGAAAGTCCTTACGTTGCGGCACTTTCTGATTTTTGTATAAATGACTTCAATTTTCGGATAAGCCAAGGTGATGAATGGCTTGGTGATAGCGGTTGGATAGCAGAGGGAGCTGGACCAGAAGAGTCTCATTTTATATCATTCAATTTAACGGCAGAAGGACTTCTAATAAATTTTGATCCTTATCAGGTCGCTGCATATGCGGCTGGGCCACAAGAAGTATTAATTCCATACAGTGAATTGCAAGAAATTTTAAGAGATGATTTACCACTTGAATTTGATTATGCAGACTACATGTATAGCTAAAATTGGTATTATAGGAGCCGGACCGTCTGGGATTTTTTTAAGCTTGCTAATAGCAGGGGCGCCTTTTGAAATCCATTTATTTGAACAAAACGGAAAAATTGGGGAAAAGTTAAAATTGACTGGTGGAGGGCGTATGAATATTACAAATAAAGTCTTTTCGGTGGATGAATTCTCATCAGAAAATCAAAATTTGCTTAAGAAAATTTTCAAATCTCCTTGGATACAAAATCGCGAGCAAATTTTTGAAGAGCTTGGTTTTAAATATTTTTGGGAAAAAAATCGTGCAATTTTGGAAAGTGAAAATGCAAAAGAAGAAGTTGAAAAATTAAAACGAAAATTGGAAAAACAACAAAATTTTTCACTACATGTTAATTCGCGAATTGTTAGCGCAAAACAAGAGAATGGCAATTATAAGCTCGAAATTCAAAGTTCGGATGGCGCAAAAGAAGATTTTTTTGACATTGTCGTAATCGCAAGTGGAGGAATGTTTCAAATTGGCATGAATACATCAAAAAATACTGTATATAAACTTGCAACTGATTTAGGACACACGGTAACAAACACAAATCCATCACTTTCTTCGCTTTCAATTAAAAATAATCCTTTTGCTAATTTCGCTGGCATTTCTTTACATGGAACATTAACTGATTTAGCAAATAAAATAAGTATTACTGATGATATTTTATTTACACATAATGGGATTTCTGGGCCTGCAACACTTGATTTTTCAGGAATCAGAGTGAGTAACCAAACTCAAATTTGCTTCATTTCAAAAATTTCGGAAGAAAAATTTATAAAGGATTTTCAACAACTTAGAACCGGCAGCCATGGCTTGCAAAAATTACTTCATAATTTCATACCAAAACGTCTTGTTGAATGGCATATAAAGCAAATAAGTACAAACCCAGAAATTAAAATTGCTGATATTAACAAAGAAAAATTTAAGATTTTAATAAAAAATCTATTTCATTATCAATTTGAAACAATAAAAGAAACCAGATACGAATGTGCTTGGACAACACGCGGAGGAATACCTTTAAACGAAATAAATTCGGCAACTTTTGAATCAAAAATTTCACCAAATTTATATTTTGCAGGAGAAATTCTAGATGTTAATGGGCTTTGTGGAGGCTATAACATAAGCTTTGCTGCAATTTCTGCAAAAATAATTTCAGAAGCACTTAAAAAAAGATGGTTAAATGCCAAGATAACTGCATAAGCCCGCCTTAATGCATATCTTTATCCATTTATTGACAAAGAGCGTTTTTGCTATAAAATACTTTTAGAAATGTGCGCCACACCTACACCTACGATTCTTTCGCCGAATGCATTTTTCAGAAAATTTAATTCTTATCAAAATTTTCCCATGGTAGACATTCTACGTACTAGTCCAAGACGTACTACTTCAAGTCATGATGGTTCTAACATTGATTCGAGTCAAGAATGTAATTTAATTCAATTCCCAAGCACACAAGAAACACAAACAAAACCGGCGGCGGAAATAACACAATTTGGGTTAAGTTTGAGAACAAAACTTCAAAAAAGTTTACATATTGAACTTGCAAAAGCAACAGCTGATCATAAGTATTTCACGGGTTTATCGCAAGCCGATGCGTTACGACATAGAAAAGAATCTAGACGTTCAGCTGAATCTGCTGCAGCTAAGGCTGCAAACGATTTGAACTCTATAAAAGCGCAATTGGACAACTTCAATACTCTTTATGGGGAGATCACTCTTCTCGATTAACTATTATTGTCCATTCCCAATAATAACAACTATTTCTGCTTGTGCCTGAGCTTCTCCTTCTGGCATTTCTTTGATTGCTGTAACTCCAAAAGCTTCTTCAAGATCACTAACGTCTCCTTCTCCTAAATTCACAATAACTGTTTTTTCATAATTGAAATTTGAAGCATTCCCAACGCCAACAACGGTGTATTCAGGTTGGGCATTTATTTGTTCTCCGAGTGATTGAGCGGCTCCGGAAGTTAAACTTCCATTTCGAACCTCAACTGAAGATCCTTGAATCTGAGGACTTTGAGTTGGACCAACATTTATCAAGACATCTTTTGCGGGACTATAAATAATTCCACGATCAGAATAAATCAAAAGAAAATCTCCATTCGAAGCATATTTGAAAAATGCTTGTTCTGCTTTCAAATTTTCCGCATCTTCAAGGCGTGCAACAACCGGCATTTCATCTGCAGGCAAAATAATATGACTACCAACACTATTTATGATTTCTCGAACTTGACCTTCTGTAAGCTCGCCAGTAGAGGCCGCAATTTCATTCTCTGCTATTTGATTCATTGCATCACGATAATTCACAAAAAGCCACGTAACAGCCATTGTCATTACAATTAAAAGAATCGCCAAAATAATAAATAATAAATGTCCAAAACGATGATATGTCCCTTTTTTTGCAACTGCCATTTTCATTTTTGTTAAAAATTTTTTATACATACAATACAAGGATATTAATTTTGAAGAATTTGGTCAATAAATAAGCTGAATTTACTTTATTTTTTGGGTTGATTTGATTTTAATACTACTATACAATATGACCACTTTTGACTATTTGGTCATTTTTGATTTAATTCAATTTTATATGAAAAATAAATTCGTAAAAATATTATCACTCTCATTAATAACAGTTTTTTTGTTTAGCGGATGCGGCGAAACTCAAGGGACAGAACAAGAAACTGTTTACTTGCCAAAAGTAAAAACTGTTAATGTTGCGCCTGGGTTTCATCGTGAACTTGCGATCACTGGTGAGGTAAAAGCTTCGAAATCTGCAACTTTGACCGCCCCAATGCGAGCAAGTGTTTACAGCGTAGCAACACAAGTTGGCGAGACGGTTGTTCAAGGACAACTTCTAGTACAACTTACAGATGATGGCGTTTCTTCAAATTTAAATATTGCACAAACATCCCTCAACAATGCTTTAACAAATTTGGAACAAATAAAAATTTCATCACAAAATAATATAGATACAGCGGATCTCGCATACAAAAATGCTTATGAAACTTATGAAAATACGCTAAACCAAAATATAACAACACTCGCACAGGCAGAGGCAAACTTAAATTCCGCAGAATTAAATTTGGCATTACAAACAAAATCTGCAGAAACGGGGCTCAATAATGCGGTTGGGTCAGCTTTCCCCTCGGTACAATCAGCAATCACGACCGTTGATTCAATTGTTGGGGTTTCAAGTGTTTATGACAATGCAAATAATGACTATGAAGTGAATTTAGGAGCTTTAGATAGTTCGACAAAGCGTGCAAGTGAAGACGCCATTCAAGAAACTTTGGATAAATTGAAAGTATACGAAGCGTCATATGAAAATGCCTTAGACTTGGCTTATTCGTGC
>JAHJMX010000047.1 GCA_018821175.1 Patescibacteria group bacterium | reverse complement strand
GAATCAGAACGATGCTTTCTTAGCGAATTTATTGGGAGATGTTAATTTTGAGCAAGGGGATGTGGCAGAGGCCCGAATTTATTATGAGGATGCCTGGAGAATTGATCCGAAGAATAACTTGGACTATATGTATGATTTAATTGTGAGTAATGGGGAGATCGATGATTATGAGATTATTGCTGCAATAAATTTGGCAAAAGAATATCAGGTGCAGCTTGCAAATAACGCGCATTTGACGATTTTAAGCGGAAATCCAGATGCTGCCGTTTTGATTTACGAAGCTTTGATTAATGTTGTGTATGAAGCGGAAGATTCATATTTGTATAATATGTATTACAAGGATTTGAAAAAAGGTCTTGAGCTCATGGAAGAAACTTATCTTGATGAAAAGGGGAAGTTTGAGCATAAATACGGAATTGAGTTGAAGAAAGAATGAGAGTAATTTTTATCTTGCAAAACATGGTCATCTTTGGCAAAATGACCAGGCAGCAAATATTGCATGGGTCTGTAGCTCAGGTGGTTAGAGCGCGTCGCTGATAACGACGAGGTCCGTGGTTCGAGTCCACGCAGACCCACCATTAAGTGACGGTGTAAGTCCGTCACCTTGTGTTTGTCTTTAAAAAGGACATCCCGACAGTGGGGTGTTTTTTTGTGTAACGAAATTTGTGGCCAGTCTTTGTAAATGATAGAATCTCACTTGAGAAAAAATCTAACCAAATTGATTATGAAAAAGTTAATTGTGCCAATGATTTTGGCAATGTTTGTATTTACTGGATGCATGACTGTGCCAGAGCCGACTGATGTATCTGACTCTCCGAATTTGCCTGATGTTATAACTCCTGGTGTCCCTGATGCTTTGGAGGGTGGAATGCCGGAGATTATTACTTATACTTATGAAAATGAATATTTTACTTTAACTTTGCCAGCGCAGTTTACTGATGTGGGTGGATCTGTGGGTCCAGTGGCTGATGGAGCATTTCCACGTATTGGTTATATGATTGATGACGTTGCGGGCCCTGTTGACCAGAATGATTTGCTTTTGAGCGAGGAAGCTTTGAATGGGCAGCTTTGTGTGGATACAAATGCTTGTGCGGTGATTAGTGAGAATGAAAATGTGACTTTGGGTGGAGTGGATGGTGTTTGGATTGTAAAAGAATTTGAGGGGCGTGGCATGGACGATACCGAAGGATTTACACGCGAATATGTTTATTTATTCTGGCAGGATGGTAAACGCATAAGACTTTATACATCAGCAACTGACTTGCAAGATTTTTTACAGATTGAAATTGATTTCAGGGCGATCGTTGCGACTGTGGAGTTTCTAGGTTCAGCACTTGATGTGGAAATTGAAGTGCCAGTCGAGATTGCGCCATTGGAGATTGTGCCTATGGAATTCCAGCCTTTGGAAATGGTTCCTGTGAAGCCAGAAGAATCTGCTCCAGAAGCTGCGCCATTGGAAATTATGCCTCTTGAATTGCAGCCTATGGAATTGGCTCAGTAGATTAACAAATTGATTTGATGATAATTCCACAAAAACTAAAAGCTGGTGATGAAATTCGTATCGTCGCGCCTGCTCGAAGTCTTGCGTTGCTTTCCGAGGAAATAGTGAGTGGGGCGAAGGCTAAGCTCGAAGAGTATGGTTTTGTTGTGACTTTCTCGAGGAATTGTAGTGAAAATGATGTATTTATGTCGTCTTCTGTGCAGTCTCGCGTTGATGATTTGCATGATGCTTTTCGTGATCCAGATGTAAAGGGGATTTTGGCTGTGATTGGCGGTTTTAATTCTAATCAACTTCTAAGTTATCTTGATTATGATTTGATTCGATCGAACCCGAAGGTGCTTTGTGGATATTCAGACATTACCGCTTTGTCGAATGCGATTTTTGCAAAGACTGGACTTGTTGGATATTCTGGTCCGCAGTTTTCGATCTGGGCCATGAAGAAAGAAAATGAATATAATTTGGAATATTTTCAGAAATGTTTGATGCAGGATGAGCATTTTGAGGTTATGCCGTCTGATACTTGGTCGGACGATGCTTGGTATATTGATCAGGAAAATCGCAATTTAATTAAGAACGATGGGTTTTGGATAATGAATAAAGTTGAAGTTGAGGGAATGATTATTGGAGGAAATCTTTGCACATTGAATTTGCTTCAAGGAACTGAGTTTATGCCGAATATTGAGGGGGCGATTCTGTTTTTAGAGGATGATGATATGGCGGGAGATTTGTTTGATGTAGAATTTGATCGCAATCTGCACTCGCTTATTCATCAGCCTGGATTTGATAAGGTGAAAGGAATTGTGATTGGGCGATTTCAACGTGATGCAAAAATGACAATTGAGAAATTGAGATATATTCTCGACACGAAAAAGGAGCTTCGGGATTTGCTAATCATCGCAAATGTGGACTTTGGTCATACAAACCCGATTATCACTTTCCCGGTTGGAGGGACTGCGAGGATACGAGTTTCCGCGGATGGTATGAAGTTGGAAATTATTAAACACTAATAATGTTATGAAAAAAGTAAAACGTCAGTGGGACATGATCACGGAAGAAAAACGAAAATTTTGTATTGATGAAATACAAAGATTTTTCTTAAATTCGCGTGATGAAGAAATTGGAGTAATAGCGGCTGAGGAGGTGCTTGATGCTGTGCTTGAAATGGTATCAATTGATATATACAAGAGAGGGCTAGCGGATGCGAAAAAAGTTGTAGAAGAGTTCACGGACGATCTGAAAGTTGATTTAGATATGTTGACGAATTAATTTACAAGATTCGGTTTGACAGTAATGTCATATTTGGAGTAAATTTCCATTCCTTCAAATTAACTTGAATGGATTTATATATATAATTTGATAGCAAAATGACACTCGAATCTTTGCCTGGATATGAAGCTAATTATAGAATTGGACAAGACCCGGAAATCGATGAAGCTATTTGTGAAGTAAGTAAGATGCTTCAATATAAGGGAGGTATATGTTATTTAGATACATATGGTAATGTTTCCCAAAATGCTTATACGAGTCGTGTTGGATTAGAAATTCCAAATGGAACCCCCGAATCTATTATTTGGCAAGTTCGTGCTAAGGCCTTGCAGATTATACAGCTTATGGATTTACGTAAAAAACAAAAAGTTGTAGATTTAGCAAAAATGGAATCAGAAAATGTATTGTTTGAAATTGATGGATATAAAATTAAGAGTTTTGAAATAAATGATAAGATAAATTCTGTTTATTTTTCATTTAAAATTGATGGGGATGTTGTGCCACCAACTTTTTCAAGGCCAAGTCAGGACTTATTGATTCAGAATATAGATGGATGGGATTTTCTCGAGAAAAAAGGGTGGATAGATCGTGAAATTAAAATGCTTGTACCATTGCATGTTCGTTATAAATTAAATGATGCCCCAGGAGGTGATTATATTTTGACTATAATTTTCACAACAGATAAAAATTTTGCTGAACAGATTAATATTTAAACTGTACGTAATATATTTTCTAAGAAGGATTTATATATTTACTCATATCTCAGCGCATCCACAGGCTTGAGATGTGAGGCTTTTCTTGCAGGATAAAGTCCGAAGATGATACCGAACATTATTGAAGCGCCGAGGGCGATTGCGATGGCGTCCCATGTGACGACCATGTCGAAGTTGAAGCCTTGAGAGGCGGCACCGAGTTTGATTGCTAGGACTACGATCCATCCGAGGACTATTCCGACGATTCCACCGATTAAGGTAATGATTGTGGATTCGCAGAGGAATTGAAGTTGGATTAAGCTGGCTGGTGCTCCGATAGCTTTGCGCAGCCCGATTTCACGTGTGCGTTCGATTACAGTTAAATACATGATGTTCATAATTCCGACTCCTCCCACAACGAGTGAGATTCCAGCTACGGCGAGCACCATTATTGTCATTCCGAGGGTTATTGCTCCCATCATTTCCATGGCTTCTTGCATGCTCATTACGCGGAAGTCTTGTTTCAAAACGTTGCCTGGCTCGATGTTGTGGCGGATTTCCATTATTGAAATCATTTCGTTTGCCGTTTCTTTGACTTTCGATGCGTCGTGTACGGAAAGGAATCCATAAAGCACGTGATCAACGCCGAGCAGCAATTTTTGCCCTGTTTTAAGCGGCATGTAAATCATTTTGTCATAGTCGAATGTGAACATTGCTCCACGTTCTTCTGCAATCCCGATTACTTTGAAATTAATTTGGTTGATTTTGACATTTTTCCCGACGGCATTTTCCTCGCCGAAGAGTTGCTCTTTGATCTTTGATCCGAGAACTACAACTTTCGCTACCGCGCGATCTTCTTTCTCTGTGAAAAATCGACCATATTCCATTTTTGTTGCTGTTTCGACTTCTGGCATTCCGGCTGTGGTGGCAAAGATCATCGCACGTTTATCTTTGTTCTTATAAACGGCCTTGTATTGCCCGATGATTGCCGCATAATAATTGTCGACATTTGGTAATTCGAGCAATGCTTCGAAATCTTCTTTCTTCAGGGTTGTAACTTCGGCTCCACCCATCATTGAGGCGACCATTTCTGTGTCGGAAACGCTTGGGAGTTTCATCTCGATTTCAATGGTGTCTGCTCCAAACATTTCGACTTGCTCGATGATGAAGTTCTCAAGTCCGCGCCCCCCGGCAAGCACTACGATGACTGAAAAAATTCCGATTACGATTCCAATAGTCGTCAAGATACTTCGAAACATATTGGCGCGAAGCCCTTTTGCTGCGAGAGTAATTGCTAATTTTAATTCTTTGTATGTTGGCATAAATTTGTTCGTACTGTATTCGTATTTTATTCGTACCTTAATGCGTCGATTGCGTTTAGTTGAGATGCTTTTTTAGCCGGCGCATATCCAAATACTATTCCGATTCCCACGATGGTTAGGCTGGCAACGATGAGTGAGTCTATGTCGATAATGAATGACCAAGTGTATCCAAGTGTTTGCACTCCGATGGCTACCATAGCTGAAAGAAATACGCCGATTATAATCCCGACTATTCCGCCGATTCCAGTTATGGCTACTGCCTCGACTAGGAATTGTCTCATGATGTCAGCGGGTTTTGCGCCGATGGCTTTTCGCAGCCCGATTTCGCGTGTGCGTTCTGTGACTGCGATATACATAACATTCATAATTCCAATTCCTCCAACGATTAATGCGATGAAGGCGATGAATGTTAGCATGATTTTAATTGCCCCCGTGACGCTGGAAACTGTTTCGAGCTGTTGAGTCTGGCTTGCTATTGTGAAGTCGTCGTCTGTGGCTATGTCGATGCCATGGCGGCTACGGATAAGGTTCTCCATTGCGTCCATAGTTTGATCAGTATACTGCGCATCATCAATTTTTACTCTGGCCATTGCAACGTGGTTGATTCCCAAAATCAATTTTTGCATTGTTTGAATTGGGATGTAGATTTGAGTGTCCTTATTTGAAAAACCTGATGAACCGCGTGCGTCCATGTATCCGATTACCTTGAGGGCTGTTCCTTCGATTTTTACTGTTTGTCCGATTGGATTTGAATCGCCAAAAAGATCTTCGCGAATTTTGTCACCAATCACAGCGACTTTGGCCGTGCTGCGTTCTTCTATTTCATTGAAAAAACGACCTTTAGCTACGAGCGCATCTTCCACTAATGTATAACTTGCCATTGTTCCTATTACTGAGGTTTCAGTTTTTGTGTTTCCGTAAACAACTTGCTTGATACTTTCATTGTATCCGGCCGCGGCTACGACGTGGGGGATATCCTCAAGAGCTTTGATGTCGTCATATTTTAATGTTGTTACCACAATTCCCATCATGGCGGCCGGCGCTTCTCCTTCTTCGCTGCCACCTGGAAGGATTCCCACTAAGTTTGATCCTACCGATTCGATTTGATTAATAATCATCGACTCAGCTCCATTTCCAATCGCGATAATCATGATGATCGATGAAACCCCAATAATTGTTCCGAGCACTGTTAAAAAAGCCCGCATTTTATTTGCAAGCAAACCTGTGACAGCTAGTTTGATTGTGAGCCAATAGTTCATAACTGCCAGTTAAAGTTAGGGTCCATTATTTTATTACTCCATCATCCATTCTGATTGTACGCTCGGCATATGCGGCGATGTCGGTTTCGTGAGTTACGATGATGATTGTATTTCCTTCTTTATGTAAATCTCTGAAAATTTCCATAATTTCTTTGCTAGATGTGCTGTCGAGATTCCCTGTTGGCTCATCTGCAAAAATAAGTCTTGGTTTGTTGATGAGGGCGCGAGCGATAGCGACTCTTTGTTGCTGTCCACCTGAGAGCTCGTTTGATTTGTTGTCGAGTTTGTCGCCGAGGCCGACGGCTTTGAGAGCTTCGCGAGCGCGTCTTTCTTTTTCTTCTTCATCTTCTATGCCGGCATAAATCATTGGCAATTTTACATTTTCCAATGCCGAAGTTCGTTTTAGCAAATTGAATGCTTGGAACACGAACCCGATTTTTTTATTACGAATTTCCGCTAATTTATTTTCATCGAACAAAGTTGTATCTTCTCCTTCAAATACATACTCTCCGGTTGTTGGAGTATCCAAAAATCCAAGTATGTGCATGAGTGTTGATTTGCCACTTCCAGAGTGTCCCATGATTGCAATAAACTCTCCTTCGTGAACTTCAAAGTCCACACCTTTAAGAACATTAGTAACGATATCTCCGTTCACATAATCCTTAGTCAAGCCTTTTGTATGCAAAAGCAGCTTTTTATTCATCGCGAAATAATTATTTTACGAACGTGATAACTTTATCTCCTTCTTTAAGTCCGGAAAGGACTTCTACGTATTGATCATTTTCAATTCCTGCTTCGATTTCAATTCTTTGTGGTGATCCATTATTCAAAACTTCTACATATTTAATGCTGTCTTCATATTTAAGTGCGCGAATTGGGATCATTAAAACTCCTTCTTTTTTATCGGTTTCAATGTCGAGGTTTACAGTCATTCCTGATTTTACGCGTTCGTCTTGTATATCGAATGCACTTTGGATTTTGTAATAAACTACACCTTGTATTGCTGTTTCAGCTTGATCGATTGTGATTACGTTCCCAGTGAGGCGTTCTGTGAAATCAAGCGCGTCCAAAGTCATTTCAACCGAATCGTTTAATTTGATTTTAACGATGTCTGTTTCAGGGACGTTTGCTTCTACTATTAATTGTTCTGCATTGATTGTCATAAACGAGCTAAGCGTAGTTTCACTTATTCCAATGTTTTGTCCAATGTCACCATTGATGAAAACAATTTGTCCATCGATTGGTGCGTAAATTTGGCTGTCGCGATAATTTTGCCGAGCTATTTTAAGTGCAATTTCTGCTTGGTGTATTTGTGCTGCAAGTGGAGCAAGGTCGACGTAGCGAGCAGGGGATTTCTTTAGGCTAAGCATAGCAACAGCGCTATCGAGTGCTGCCTTTTTTAGTGCAAGCATTGCTTCTACGTTGTCGTCTGTAATCTCTGCATTCAGTTTTGCTTTATCGAGGGCATAGGCTGCTTCGCTTAATGCATTTTCAGCAGCGTCAAGTCTGGCTGCGGCTGCATCGATTTGTAATTCGTACGAAAGTGTCAAAGTGTCGACATCTTGAATTGCACTTGTTTGTAATGTAATGATTTGGTTTTGAAGTTCTTGCAATCCAAGTGTTGAAGTTGATAGGGGAGTAGATTGTGCAGAAATTTCCAACATCAAATTTTGAAGGTCCGTTCTGTCGTATGGAAGTTTTTCAAGCTCGTATCCGATTTGAGAAAGCAAAATCAAAATTTTGTTTGCAGCGTTTAAGCTGGCAATTATCGCCGCATCCATTTCTTCATTAGTCGGGTCAGCTCCAAGTTCTTGTTTTGCCTCCAAAGCTGCATCATATGCTGCTTGTGCTGGAGTATGATAAGTATTCTTTAATGTTGTTTTTGTATGTATGCTCAAAAGGAAAAATCCTGTTCCGCGAATTCCAATAGTTTCTTCTGCCAAGAACAAACTGTCCTGCAAAGTTGTGAATAAACTATCTAGTCTAATGCGTGCATTTGCATAAAGGTTGTCCAATTGAACTGAAGCTGTTCCTCCTCCAGTTGTTAGTAAATTATCAATCTCTTTTTCTGCAAGTTCTTTGGTAGTTAGATATTCTTGTTCTGCCGCATCACGAGCACTTGAGGCTTTTTTGAACGCAAGTGTTGCGAGATCTATACTTGAATCCGTGATTGATCCTGTGTTCTCATATTCTGTTAAAGCTGCATAATATGCTGCTTGCG
>JAHJMX010000046.1 GCA_018821175.1 Patescibacteria group bacterium | reverse complement strand
TTGCAATATTTATATGTTATGTAAGAAGTTCTTTTCTACAGCACAACAAAAAACAGACCGTCTCTCTCAAGCGGTCTGTTTCTTGTATCCCTTAACTTTGTTCCCTAACTGGGTAAATCGTAATTATATTATTTAGATCTTCCTTGTCCTTTCATTCCATTTCCACCCATTCTTCCTTGTGGAGGTGTTGGAAGTCCAAGTTCAGAAGCAATAGCCTCTGCAGTTTCAATGTCACCACTTTGACGAGCTTCATGCATTTCTTTTAATTTGCTGAAGTTGTCAGCGTTGATAACGTCTAGTAATGCTGAATTTCGTCCGTCGTGTAATGCAACCCAAGCTTCATAATCTCCACTTTCGATTGCTGCATTCATTTCAGTAAACTGAGGACGGTTTTCCATTCTTTCTTGTGATCCTCTTTGGAATTGAGGTCTTGTTGTGCTATCTGAATTTGCGTTATTTGCATTTTCACTTGCAGCGAAAGCAGTTGTTGCTCCCAATGCACTGATAATTGCTAATGTGGCGATAGCCTTGTGAGTGTTTTTCATTTTTTGAATTGTTAATGATTATTATTTTTTTGAAGATTGAAATTTCTTTTGCATGCGTCTTCACACACTAATACAGAATGTATGAATTTTTTCTTTCATTTTATTTTCAAAAAACCCCGATTACAGCTTGTGTATCAGGTTTTTTTGTTGTGAATTTTTATTGTGGAATTGATATCCAAGGCTTTATTCTTGGCTTACAATTGGGAGGATTGGTTTGAGGCCAGGAGCGTGAGTTGGGATCATTTTTGGCATACCTGGGATTTTATTTGGATTACGCATTCTGATTTCATCCGCTTTGAATAAATTTTCTTCAATTACTTCACCTATTGCCATGATACCGTTTCCAATAATTGGTTCAAATTTTCGTGGTTTTTTTGCAGCTTCGATATCTACTTCCCAAGCTTGTCCCGTAATATCACTTATAATTAACATGGTATCGTTATCGATTGATATGATTAGTCCAATGATCATTCCATTCTCTGGAGCCATCCACATGCCATCCCTAGCCTCTTGCATTGATTTGTATGGTGCAAAGTTTTGCCTTAATGCTTGTTCGAAATTTTCCGAAGCATGAGTCGCGTACAAAATGCTTCCCAAAATCATCGAAACTAAAACGCTTCCACCCATGATAATTAGTGGGCCGAATTTATATGATTTTTTAATATGTTTTGCCAAAATTGATGAAAGGAAAAGCGTGATTCCAAGCGTGACAAACCAAATATATGGTAATACAAAGACAATGCCTGGGATTCCATCTCGTCCAATTCTAGATACATGGTCCCAATCTGTTCCAAAAATTTCACTTAGCACGATTCCAACAGAAAAACTTCCAAGGACGATTGAAGCAACCAATCCAAGCCAAACAACAACATGTAATAAAGCAAATTGCCAGTGTGGAATTGGTTTTATGTGGTCTTTTTTTATTTTTTCTAAGACGTTTTTGCTTATATTATTCATGGTCTATATATTTAAGTATATTTTCTTTTTGTGCCAATTCTGCAAATTGTTTCTTTGCTCGATTCATCAGAGTTGCAACTGTTCCCATTGGTTTTTTCAGGATGTCGCTGATTTCCGTATAATCTTTATCTTCTAAATATTTTAAAATTAACACTTCTTGATATTTTTTCTTTAGTTTTTTTAGTATTTGGCGGACTTTTTCTTGAAGTTCTTTTGATTCAGCTTCGATTTGTATGTTGATGTCGCTGGCCAAAATTTCCAAAAGGCTTGTGGTGTCGTCATTTCCTGCATCGATACTGACGTTTTTATCACTTTTGTTTTTATGTTTGCGAATGTAATTAATGGCTTCATTGTGTGTGATACGATATGCCCAGCTCGAAAATTTTAATTTGTTATCGAAATCGTTTAGGTTGCGATAAATTTTGAAAAAAGATTCCTGGATTATGTCCTCTGCGCATTCATTAGTTACACCAGTAAAACGTTTAACATAGCGTAAAAGTTTACTTTCATAACGTTCCATTATGTACATGAAATTCTCTTCGTCTTGAAGAGTTATCACGACTAATTCATTATCCGTTTTGTCCTTAAATTCGTTCATGAAAAAAGTGTAGCAGATATCTATATTCTACTACACTTTAATATGAAAGTTTCTTTCAAAGTTATCGAGCAATTTTTAGAACATGACTTCCCAAAGTCCATGTAAATTACAATATGCACGAGCTCCGATAACATCCGATTTTGTTGTGAAGTCAACTTCTGTTTTATCGCCTGGGCTTAGGAATTGTTTTCCTCTTTTTCCATCCTTTGTAATGATTTCGATCCATTCTATATAATGAGCTTCTTCCATTGGGTGTGGGACTTCACCAACTTTGATGCGTACACCATTGTTTATAGTGCATTCATTTGGCGGCAATTTCTCTAGAACTGGGAGATGCTTTTCAACTCCAAGGTCTTCTTTTTTTGCTGTCATAAGTGTCATTGCTTGGTTGCAACAAACTAATTCGCCAGGGCCTGCATGTACAACGTCAACAACATTTCCACAAATCTCACATTTATAAATTTGATGTATTTGAGTCATTATTTTTAGGTTAGTAAGTTTCGCATTTTACTTCGAAATAAGCAGTAGGATGTCCGCATGATGGGCATGCTACTGGAGGCATAGTCCCTCTATGTACATGTCCGCATTTACGACAAACCCATTCGACTTCAACTTCTTTTTTGAAAACTGTTCCTGCTTCAAGTTCAGATAATAATTTTTTATATCTTTCTTCATGATGAGCTTCTGCAACAGCAATTGCACGTAATCTTGCTGCAATTTTTGGGAATCCTTCTTCTTGTGCTTTATTTGCAAATTCTGGATACATAGATGTGTATTCATAATTTTCTCCACCAATTGCAGCTTTTAAGTTTGTGATTGTATCTCCAAAAACATTTGGTCCGTCTGCTTGAACTGTAATTTCATTTAAATTTTCATCTCCATTTTTGATTTCATTGATTAATCGGAATAACCATTTTGCATGTTCTCTTTCTTGTTCTGCAGTTTGCAAGAAAATATCTGCAATTTGTTCATAACCTTCTTTTTGTGCAGTTCTTGCATAAATAGTATATCGATTTCGTGCTTGGCTTTCTCCTATGAAAGCTTTTGTAAGATTTTGGATTGTTTCGTTCATAATTTTTTGTTAAAGGTAATTTTCACTTTTTTCATTGTATATCAATATTGAGTATATTAAAAATTTACAATTAATAGCAGTGGATTTTCGATGTTCCTTTTTTGCATTTGCATTGTTTGTAAAGAAGCGTAAAGAAAATAACAATGGCTATTATTGTTGTTGCAATGATTGTCCAATATAAAATTACATTTTGAACAAAAGTGGCATATACAAAAGTTCCAAGTACTGCGTAGGCGACGATTGGGCAAACAAGGCCCCACTGTGAAATATAAAATTCTTTTCTAAAGTGTTGTTTAAAATAATCTTTAAGTAAGCTTACTCCGAAAAGCAAATACCAAGTTTCAAAAGCAAAGGCTAGAGTTGTTACGATTAGAAAATAAGCCCCCATTTCCATTGAGTGGAATTTTTCAAGGTAATGTCCGATACGGAATGCGCTTATTGCGTATAATGTGATATTTGGAATTACTATTAAAAAACTAGGATAAAATTGTTTCTCTGGCATTCCAGATGAAGCAAAATGACTTTTGAAAAGAGCAACTAGTTTAACAGTTAACAGGAAGAATCCCATAGATCCAGATATCATCGACATGAATGCTGAAATGTGTGCAATCCCCGGATTGTTTGATAGGGCGGCAATTCCTGTCCCAGTTACAGTTAGCATTGCAAGTGCAAACGGATTTAAAAGCCATCCAAAGTGAATTTTGTTAATGTCGAAATCTTTTTCGAAAGATGTTTTAAGTAATGCAATTTCTGTGTTCATTAACAATATCCATAGAATTGACCATATAATTAACGCTGGGAACATGAATGATTGTAGATTATCCCCCAGTTGTGGTATGAAAAATCTAACGGGGCCTATGAAAACATTCATTGTCATTATAATTGAAATGAATGGAGTGACGATCGAGGAGTTGTGCAAAGGATTGTCGCGTAGCTTTTTGTGTTCTTTGCTGCCAAACCATTTGATTAGCTGAATTATGTATTTGATTGTGAGTAAAATGTGAATAATTACAAAAACAATCATTGTTAATTCCATGAAGCGGAATAAAATTTCTTGCATTAATGGAAGTGTCCCGTGCCCAATTTGTGCAATTTGAATAAGGCCTTTGGGATGTGGGAATGTGTAATTTAGAAACGAAAAGGGGATGACAGAAATACCTCCAGCTCCAAGTGAAGCTAAAAATAATAATGGCGAAAATGGTTTTGTCATTGCTTGAGTTTTTTAATTTAATATTTATAAAAAGTTCCCTGGTATCTTTTACATACTAGGGAACTCGAGTGGTTTACATATTTGTATTTAGGGCATTGATTAAAGCATCTTTGCTTTGTACGCCAACAAATTGTTTTACTACTTCTCCATTACGGAAAACTAGAAGTGTTGGGATGCTCATTACCCCATATGTACGAGCTGTGTTTGATGAAGATTCAGTGTCGAGTTTTCCAACTGAGGCTTTTTCACCCATCATGTTTGAAACTTCGTCAACTATTGGTCCTTGCATCATGCAAGGTGCACACCATCCTGCGAAAAAATCAACAAGGACTGGTTTTTCTGCTGATGCCATTAATACTTCTTCGTCGAAGTTTGCATCTGTGAACTGTTTTGCCATAATTCTTTTATGTTAAGGCTAAAATTAATAAAAATAATTGAAATAGTATTTGTTATCTAAGGATTTCTTTGAAGAATTTTTCACATATTTCTTCATGAGATTTTTCATCTGATGAACAACTTTTCATGCATTTGATGAAATTTTCTTGCAAGAATTTGTTTGTGGTTGAGCTAAGCGCTGATTTTGCTGCTTTGAGTTGAGTTAAAATTTTGAAGCAATCTTCTTCATTGTCTAGCATTGTATTAATTCCATTCAATTGGCCAATAATATTATTAATAAGTTGTTTTTTAGTTTTCATACATTTTAAGATAAGAATTAATAAACGATATTGGCTACAAAAGAAGAATACCACACACCCCCTAGGGGTGTCAAGATGAATAGTAAGATTGTGATATTTAATTACGGATCTTATTTGACAAAAACGTTTATATTATGCTTAGATCAGACCTCGGTTTTAATTTTAATGATAATCTCTATGGCTGATTCAAATTTAGATGTAGATCAAGAATCAAAAATCTTAGAACAAAAAATACAAAATTATTGCATAGATAATCTTCCAGGATTTTTACACGAATATTTCTTTGCAAATATTCAAGAAATTAGCAAACTTGTTAATTTTAAAATTCAAGGAATTTTGAATGCGAAAAAAGATCAAAAAGTATCAGAAATGCAATGTGTACAATTTTCTGTTAATGAATTAAAAGGGCGGACAGAAGTACTCGAGATTTTTTATGCTAAATATGACATTTTCATGGAGGAGTGTTATCCGGCAAGAAGAAAAATGAGTTTTACTGAATTTTGTAGTTCAGGGCCTAATTTTGTTGGTATAAACAAAAAAAATTGCTGGATACAAATTTTATCTAAAGGGCTTAGGCCTGGAAGAATTGTTAATGTGGAAAATAATCCAAAAGATAAATTTAAGATCAAAGAAATAACTCCTATTGGATTTATTGTATTAGATGGTGGGTCAAGGAAGTTTGATCCTAAATATATAATTGTTTCTGCAGATTAATCAAAAAAGATCCAGGCGTAATGCGAGGAATCTTTTTTGATTTGTTTTTGTTGTTCTGGCGTTATAGCGACGGTTCGATTTCCACAGCCTTTTCTTTATCGTAAGGTTTTATTGTCACCATATTTGGCTTAGAAATGTTTGTAATATCCAAGTTCATATAGCTTTCGATTTTTGCTGGATCTGAATAGAATTGTCCTGGATTTACAACTGTTGCATAGTAAGAAATGGTATCAGTTCCATCTTCCGTATAAGCATAGAATGAAACTTCCTGCCCATTTTGTGAATAAGGGTAGTTTCCACTCATTATGGTTGTATATGGTCCAAAAACAGGCATGCTAGTAAGCAATTTTAGACCACTTGGCATGACGTCAGTTACTCTATATCCTTTTTCTTTCTCACCTTTTACCGAAATGACAATTTCTACTGTGTCACCCTCATAAAATTCATTAGTTTCTTTCCCATTAACTTTATAAGTTCTTGTGATTTGAACACTTGGATCGACTTTGAAATTTTCAGGTTCTATAAGATTTTCATATTTTATAACTGCAGCAAGATCACCTTGGATATCTTTTATTTTAATCTTTTGATCTTTGCTTGCGATTAAGTTTCTTGTGCCATATGTAGAAAGATCTATATTTTGTACATCTCCATCGATTTCTAATTTGAATTTTACTGGATCATGACTTACATACTTAATTGCATTTTTGACATAACCAATTTCATACAAATTTAAAATGTCATCTTCAATACCATTTATATTTACATAATTCCATAGTTCGCTTGCTGTTTCACGGCTTTGTACCGCAGATGCAAGAATTGCTCCTAATGCTGTTTCGTAACTATTTTTCATTTGCAATTGCGGAGATACTTCAGCAAGTAATGCTTTGGCGTTTTGTTTGTCGCCAAGATTTGCAAATGCAATTCCAACATAAA
The DNA here is from genome assembly GCA_018821175.1 of Patescibacteria group bacterium. Classification (GTDB taxonomy): domain Bacteria; phylum Patescibacteriota; class Gracilibacteria; order UBA1369; family PNNO01; genus JAHJMX01. The sequence continues at coordinate 7,161 of JAHJMX010000046.1, read as the reverse complement.
GCTTGTCTTTAATTGATAATTCTGGGGCATCTTTAATTTGTTTTAAACTTTGCAGAACAGGTTCGTTCATGCTTGCAAGTCCAAGTAGAGACATTGTGATTTCATCTAGATTTGCTTCAGGGTTGCGATAAAAAGAATAAAAATATTGTTTTAAATCTTTTTCGCGGTATCTCGTGATGTCTGTTTCGACCGCAGCTACGATTGCACTTAAACGTAAATCAGAAGTGCTGTATGGAAGTAACATTAATCCGCCGTCTTCTTCATGTTGATATTCTGCTGGATCAAACTTTTTGATTGTATTGAATTTTTGGTTGAATTCTTTGTCCAGTAAGTTGATTGCAATTACTTCTGATAAATTTTGATCTATACGGTCGCCTTCACTGTTGTATAAATTAATTAAAGACCAATATATTTTTGCAAATCCAGCATCGATGAAATAAATTTCAGCATTACCATCTTTTGGGAATTTTAAGTCATTTTCACTTTCAATCTTTTCAATATAATCTACGACAGTTTCTTTGAGACGCGATCCTTTCACTTCAATTGTTTCTGATAATTTATCTGCTTTGCCATTTGCTTTTGTTTCAAGAACTAAAGTGTGTTCTCCCAGTTTTAATTTTCCTAAATCAAAATAAACAGGATTGAATGCATTTGAAGTTTTTGTTTCGCTTCCATCAAGACCAAGACTTTCTGCCACTAGTTTGAAAACAGTTTCATCACCAGCTGAAATTTCATTTCCAAATGCTCTTCCCAAGATCATCGGTGAATCTTTTACAGAATATTCTTTATTAACAACTAGATCTCCAAACACAGGTAAAGTAGCAATAACTTGGCTTGCTGTATTTCCGGCAAGCATATTTTTCCCATCAATCGCTTGAGCTGTAACACGCCAAGAAGTGATGTTGTCTGGCACTTGGAATTTAACTTCTCCTTCACCGTTGCCACCGGTTTTAATTGTTTCAAACAAAGCTGTGTCTTCAAATTCATTCCTTATTCCATCACCACCTTTATCGTTATGTACGTAAATGTTGTTGGCAAAATATGTGTGATATTTTTTAACTTCAAAATTGTATACCATCGCTGGTTCTCGTTTTAATTCAAGTGATTTCACTTCAACCAAATCCCCATTTTTATCTAAAATTATATCTCCATATTTGATATTTCCAGCAATTTGCCATTTACCGTTTATGAACATTACGTGCTCAGAAGTAACTTCAAGCATGTTGTTGATTACCATGTAACCATCAACTTTGTGAACAAAGGTTTTTGTTACATCCCCCTGTACTAATTCAGAAGAATATTCATTTTGTTTTGTTAAAATGATATCTCCAGGGACAATGTCTTTAATTGATTTATATATCCCTCCAGACATTAGAATTTGTGTTTCTCCAGTAAAGCAGCCACCCATTCCAAAATCCATCATTGCACTTGCAGGATTTTTATGTGACCTGGCACTTAAAATCGCTCCACTGTTAGGGATTGCATATAGGCGAGTTAGAGTATCGATACTTCCATCGTAAGCAATCTTATAATAAGCTTCATCAACAAGATTTAAATTCACATAAGATTCAACGGGATTCCCATTTATATCTGTAACTTTTACTTTCAATTTTACTTCTTCGCCAGGTTCATATGAATCTTTGTTTTTTGTTATTTCGATATTAAGTTTCTTGTCATCGTAATTGAAATAAACACTAGTGTCATATGCGATATTGTACTCTGATCCGTCGAACCAAACTCCGGTGATATAAAGTCCCGGAACGTTTTCGTTTGCGAATTTAAAATCGTAATATGGTTTCTCCGAAATTTCATAATCTTGCAAACCATTCAATTGTTGCATAAAAAGGAATCTTCCTCCTGCATCATTTGGCATTGAACCTTCTCCTTTTTTCATTTCAATACTAACATTTTCTCCAATGTCATATTTTGCCCAAAGATTATTTTCTATATCCTTACCTACTGCTTCTAATGCATAATAATCAGATTGTTCTGGTGTTGCGCCACCATATATATATGTGTTGTCATAAGCCTCATTTCCTTGGCTATCTGCAGTTTTGAAATAAACTTGATAATATTTATCTTCATCAACTTTGAATTCATAGGTCGCATGTCCGTTGCTATCTGTTATTATTTCGAATTCAGGAAGCCAATTTTCAATGCGATTATATGTATAATCTTTAACTACTTTTTTATTTATGAAATCATAATGTTGTCCATCTTCTACTTTTTCCCAACTTACTTCGTTGATTGCAGCAGTGATTTTTTGTTCTCCTACAGGATCTCCCAAATAATCATCATAAGATTCTTCGGTTTCATTGTTGATTTTATCAAGCGTGATGAAATGAGTATCAAGCTCAATTTTTGCCATATCAGTTTCATCATCTTTAGTTGAGGATGCATTTAGATTAATGCGTGAATCGAAAACACGAATTCCAACATTTGCATTGATAAAAACGTCTTCAGAAAGTTCCGGAGTTACATTTATATATAAATTGCTTTTATCATAACAATAATCTTTCCAGCTATTGCATTTTGATTTAGTGGCATTTACTTGGAATTCACTCTTTCCATTTTCATCGGTTGTAAAAAACTGAGTGCCTTTGTAATCTTCATAATATGTAAGTTTCAGGCTTGGAACAGGGGTTCCATCGAAGAAATTTGTTTGTACTTCGAAATTCACAGTCTCTCCTGCGAATACGGCTTTTTTATCTTCGGTCAAAGTAATGTTATATGTTGGTTTTGCATAATTTTCTACAGTGATTGCTTCGCTTGAAATTATTTCATCGCCGCTTTTAATTAATAAATTGTAGTATCCTGGGGCGAGATCATTTAATTGGAAGGTTCCAGAAAATGTATTTCCAGAGGTTTCAATTGGAACGTTTGCAATGATTGATTCTGTTGGATTCATATACCAACCTTGGTATAGAGTTATGTTTAAGTTGTCGATGTTTACTCGTGCGTTTCGTGGCTTGATATAAGCCCAAAATTGGACAGTATCGTCTGGTTGATACATCGGCCGATCAGTCAAAAAAGTGTACCAATAATTTGAGGCAAGCGAATCTTTCCCTGGGATGTTAATTTGTGAAAATAGTACTTTTCCATCCGGGGATGTAATTTTGAAAATATAACTTTCCTCAGTTTCCCCTTTTAAAAGAGTAAATTGCCCTATTCCCTCACTATTTGTTTCAAAGGATTTTCCATTTCCTAAAATCTCGATTTTTGCTTTGTTTACTGCAGATTTTGTTGCAAGATCGTTCACCCACATAATCGAATATGTCTCTGAAATCATTTCGTAAGTGCTTAAATCTGTTACTTGCAAAGTAGCTTGATTTAAATTCTCTCCATCGTTGACTTGTAATAAATATTGCCCAGCTTCTAGATTTGCAGTTGGTAAATATATGTATGATTGCCAATTCATCGTATCCATAAAACCATCGAAAGTTCCAACATAAGACAATGTATTTTTATCATATGCAAAATTTTCATTTGCATAACTTGCCCAATATGGAATTTTGTTTTTTTCATTTAATGCGTTTTGAAAATCCGCTTCTGTATTAAATTTATAAATTTCAACAGGGATCGGAGTTTGATCTTGTTCATCTTCGTCATCAGCATATGAATATGTAGCTTTATAATCGTATGCTGTTAAAGCGATCGTTTTCCCTACGCCAACTTCATAGCTATTGTGATTAAAATAAATTCCACGTCTAGGGACATATTCATCGGTTTGATATGTTGTTTCAAATCCAAAACTTATTCCTTCAGCCAGGGAAAGATCGCTTTTTTGTAACTGAAATCCTTCTTTAAATTCTACTTTGTATAGTGTTTCTGGGAGCAATTTAGTGTCTGGAATAAAAACAAGTGCACGTTGGTGTTTTTCAAAATGCCCTTTAACTTCGGGTGTAATACTGAAATATTGATTTACTGTTTCTAAGTCAAGTTGCTCATGGCTAAAATAAAATTCAATACCAGTTTCAAGCGGGACACCATTTGTTTTATCTCCAGGCAAAGTTCCGGTGATTTTGAAAGTTTCTTTTACTTGATAGGCCCAGCTGTATTCTTCATTTCCAGTTTCTGTTTCACTTACAATAGTGAAATTATAAACACTGTTTTGATTCAATTTATTTTCTGGAGCTATTTTATATTTACCTTCTTCGAGTTTAGTTACTTCTATTTTGGTTTCTGGCGAAACTTTCAAATTTTCAGCTATTGTTGTTTCGTCGTAATCTTCGCTTGAAGTAAGGGTAAATGTAGAATTTTCTTCTATTCCGGCAGAATCTTGTAAGTCTGCTTCCATATCAAAATGAGCGCTAACAACCTGTCTTGTTGTGAGCTGTCCAGATTGAATTAACATTTGTAAATTCGGTCCAAAAATTATTGCGATCAAAGTAACTGTAGCAATCATACTTGTCCAAGCAATTTTCTTTGGTGTAAATAATGCTTTGAAAAAGCTTAAGAACGCGTTTGTTTCCATGTTGTTTTTTTGATTATATTTAGAGTTAATGTGATTCCACATAAGTTTTTTACTACTATCGACTTTGACTTTGTCGATAGGGCGATCTTTGAAATCGTCCTGTGTAAAGATATCTTGGTTCATTTTATATATTGTTAATTTTATTATTAATTATTATGCAGTTTGCGGTATGAGTATTTGCCTTAGATTTTCAAGAGCGCGATGCATCATTGATTTCACTGCGCTTTGAGATCTTTCTATTATTTTACTTATTTCTTCGTGAGACATTCCTTCAAAATAATGTAAGCTGACAATTTGTTGGTATTTTTCATTTAAAGTTGCAATTGCATCGCTGAGTTTTTGCATATCATCATCACCAAATAAGGCTTCATCAAGATTCCTGATTTCAGCTTTTGCATCTGTTTGAAGTTGTTTTAGAGAGCCTTCCATTTCTTCTGTGAGAATTTCTGCCTTTGGTTTTTTGCGATAATTCTTAAGTGAATTAATCGCGATACGATAAAGCCAAACTTTGATTGAAATCCCTTTCCACTTAAATTTGTGGAAATTTTCGAAGGCTTTGATGAAAGTTTCTGCCGTTATGTCGTAGGCAACTTCTCCTGACATGGTTCTTTTTGCCAGGTATTTGAGGATCATTTCAAAGTAGTGTTCGTACACTTTGGAAAAGACATCTTTGTCTTTTTTGAAATCCTCAATTATTTGCTCTTGAACCTGCGGCGTTAAGTCTTGGTTCATAATATATAGGTATAGGGATATATAAGTTGTAGAATTTTGGTTTTATAAAAACCGTGTTATCTCCTTTGGTAGTCAATAACATTTATGTCTTGAATTAGTTGCGGTTTTATTTAAGTAAATTTTCAAAGTGAGTTTTGTCATCATATGGACCAATCACTCCGATTTTAATATTTTCAGGTTTAAATAAATCTTGTGCAACTTTATGAATATCATCCACTGTGATTTTTTCAATTTCCGCAAGAATTTGATCAGGGGTCATAATGTCATTGTGCAAGAGCTCGAATTTTCCTAGCAGATGAGCATATTCTTCAGAGTCTTCAAGCTTTAGAATCATTTTTCCTTTGATGAAATTCTTGGCTTTGTCGAGCTCTGATTGCGGAATTTTTTCCGCTTTGATTTTGCGATATTCTTCGATGATTGCAGTGATCGCTTCGTCCACAGCGCCTACGCGCACGCCTGCACTTGTCGAAAAAATTCCGCAATCAGAAAAATTGTCGGAATGACTACTAATGTAATAGCAAAGCCCTCGCGCTTCTCGTACAGACAAAAACATTCGGCTACTCATATTTCCTCCCAAAATAATTCCGAGCAATTTTTCCGCCCAATGATTTTCATGTGTTTCTGGATAAGATTGTACGCCGACAACGATATGTGCTTGTTCGGTTTTTTTCTCATGCAAATAAACTTTTTCATCCTTTTTAAATTCTTTCCAAACATCAAAATTATTTGCTTTTCCTTCATTTTGGTTAAAGGCAAAATATTTATTTGCAAGTTCAACAGCTTTATCATGTTCAATATCTCCAGCTAAAGTTAGCACCATATTGTCTGGTGTATAAAATCTTTTTTTATAGTCTTGAAATTGTTCTTTGGTGACAGATTTAATTAATTCTACAGTTCCAATTTGATCCCATCCAAGCGGTTGATCTCCAAACATTAATCTCTCAAAATCCCAACCGATTTGATACATTGGAGTGTCTTGATACATATTATATTCTTCTAAAATCACGCCTCTTTCCTTTTCAATTTCCTCTTTATCAAATTTTGCATGAAGCATCATGTCAGACAAAACGTCCATTGCGATTTCAAGATGTTCACTCGCAACTTTCACATAATATCCGGCATATTCTTTGCCAGTAAAAGCATTAAAACTCCCGCCGATACTATCGATTGTTTCTGAAACGGCACGAGCATTTTCAAATTTTTCCGCCCCTTTAAAAAACATATGTTCAAGAAAGTGAGCAATTCCATTGATATCTTTTGTTTCATAACGAGATCCAGCACCCGCAAGCACAAGTACAGTTACAGCTTTTGTGCTCTCAAGTTTTTCTGTTATAATTCGAAGCCCACTAGAAGCTACAGTTTTTTTATACATGATTTTCGGTTAATATGTGGGATGTAAGCCATCAACAAGGTTAGCATATTTGGATGATAAGGAAAAGCACAACAAAACGGCTAGGGCAGGAGCTTAATACGATTCATTTTTTGATAGGTATTTTTGCTGTTTTGGCGCTGATAATTGTTGCCAGGCTTTTTTATTTGCAGATTTTGCTCGGAGATTATTATACAGCCGCAGCTGCTAGAGAGCATACAGGATATACTCAATTGCCGGCAAAACGTGGTGAAATTTTGGTGCAAGATTATATGACAGGTGAGTTTTATACAGTTGCTGCTAATGCAACAATGGATTTGGTTTATGTTGACCCAAAACTTATTCCAAATAAAACTTTAGTTGCCAGTGCGATTGCAGAAACATTGTTTAATGTTGAGATTGAGCGTGAAAAAGATAATCAACGTATGCTCGAAGAACGGCGTGAATATAAGAGAACTGGAAACATGGAAGCTTATGATCGTGTGAAATCTTTAACAGACGAGGAATTAAAAGAGTCTTTTTATCGTACAATTTTGGACAAAGTTAGTCGTGATATACGTCCTGAAATTTTACTTTCATCTGATTT
>JAHJMX010000004.1 GCA_018821175.1 Patescibacteria group bacterium | reverse complement strand
CGATAAAGGAAAATTGCAGGCCTATCATCACGAATAGATTCAGCGAGAGCCTCAAGCTTCTTACTCTTTTCCTCATCATCAAAAGTTCCACGAATCGCCTCAATCAAAGTATCAGCTTTAAAACTCTTATAATTAGATAAATTAAGGCCTGTTTCAGATGCTTGAGTTGAATGCCAGTATCCATATAAATCTTGGTTGTATCCAAGTCCTTGTCCAAACAAAAGAAGATCGTAATCTCTTGTCCTAATTTTTTCCTGCAAAGTAGCAGAATCATAAAGTTCTATATTAATTCTAACTCCAGCTTGTGCCCATTTTGTTTGAAGATAATTCAAAACCATTTGAGTTTCCTCAAACTTATAAGTTCCTTCAGGATAAAGCCTTGCAACTAAACGGAAATCCAAGATTTGGTCTACTTGATTTTTTCTATAAGATGGCGTGAAAATTTCTTCTGACACTTCAACATTTTCCGTAGCCGGGGTTTCTTCTTGTGTTACAACCGGAGTTGATTCGCTCTCAGCACTATCAGTCTCAACCTCTTCAGCAACAATATCAGTGTCGATGCCTTCTGGTTCTTCATCCCCATCCTCTGCTTCAATAGTGACAACTTCTTCAACATTAATATTTTCAGCTTCTATAAATTCATCAAAACCAGCATCTTCAAGTAATTTTTTCGCATCATCCATGGAAGCATCATATTTCCAATCATCCTGATCAAAACTAACAACAGGTGTTTCCACACGTATTGCATTTTGGATTTGATCCAAAAAAGCATCTTTAAAGACCGCCTTTTGCATTGCTTCACGGACTTTATCACTCTTAAGCAATTCATTGTTCAAATTAAAGAAAACTGCGTTATATTGCGGTAAAGAATATCCATAAAGTGAAAACCTAGGATCATCACTAACAACTTTTACCATTTCATCAGTTAATTTTGGAATCGCATTAATCGAATCTTTATTTGCTATTAAATCACTACGAGTTGGATATCCAAAAAATCTAATTTTATCTACTTGTGGCCTAGGCCCATAATAATCATCAAAAGTTTCCAGAATAACTTCAGTCACGCCTTTTAAATTTGTTTTTAATTTAGAACTGACTTTATATGGTCCAGTCCCAATTGGGTCTTGATTAAAATCATCCATAAATAAATCCCCAGGACTAACGTTAGCAAGCAAATGCTCAGGTAAAATCCCAACTGTAGTATTTGTAATAAAGAAAGAATTTGGCGCTGTAAGAACAAATTCGATCGTTTTTTGATCAATTTTCTTCACTTCAACTCCACTAAAATTTGCTTTCAAAATCGGATTTTGAAAATCAGGATGCTGAATTATGTCGTGAATCGTAAAATAAACATCATCTGCATCAAAGATTTCACCATCATGCCAAGATATATAGCTTTTTAAAACGAATGTGTATGTAAGCTTATCTTCACTAATTGTCACGTCAGCCATATCTCCAATAATATTCTGAGAATCTGGATCGTATTTAGTTAATCCACGAAAAACCAAACTACTAATATCACGGTCGGCTTCATTCAAATCAGCATAAACAGGGTTTATACGTGCAATACTCATCGGGAACCCTTCTGTATAAATTCCTGACTGATTTCCTCCAATTCCAACATCAAATCCAATACCAATCGTTTTCTTTGTGTATTGTCCACCAAAAACAACAAATACAATCAACAAACAAATACTCAAAATTTTCTCAACCTTCGAATACGACCGTAAAACACGGAGAAATGTGGATGATCTTCTCATGATGTCTTAGACAAATAAGTACAACACTGAACTACCAACAAAAAGTACTGCCAATACAATAGTAGCAATGAAAAGCACTTTCTCAGCTCCCCTTTTACTTACTTGGAATCCTCCTGTTCCTCCAAAAGTTGCAGAAAGCCCAGCACTCCTTTGTTGAGACAAAATAGATAAAATTAAAAGTATCGCTACGACCATTTGAAAAATTTGAACAAAATCTCTCATTTTTTTTAGGTTATTTTAGAAAATTATTAAATTTAATCTTTAACAAGCAAATTAATTGCCCAGTTTACAACACCAAATACAACAGCCCCAATCAAGTAACTACCGATTCCCAAAAAATTCAAAGTCACATCGCGGAAAGCCATTGTATTAATTGTCCACTCAGCCAAATAAAGTACGAATGCATTTATCACAATCAAGAAAAGCCCAGCAGTCAAAACCACAAACGGCATAGATAAAATCTTCATAATTGGCTTCACTATGAAATTTAGGAGTCCAATTATAATTCCACCAATAATAAACAATTTAATACCACCAGTCCCAGTGACTTCTTCAAGAAATTCAACCAGAACATAAAGCGATAAAGCATTTACGATGATGCCAATAACTGCACGTCTCAACATATATTTATTTTGTTAATTTACTGCGAACGAATTATACGGAAGAAAAGTCCAAAATTCAAGCAAGACTAAGACTTGTTGTTTTATTCCTCTCGTCTTACTGCCAAAAGCACCTCAACTCCATCTATTTCAACCTTTTCTTCTAAATCCCAAGCAAAATCATTTCCTTGTTGAAGCTCAATAGCAAGCGTTTCACGCTTAATATAATCAGCAAATTCCGTTACGGCCTCTTCAAGCAAAGCGTCTGTTTTAACCTGCAAATAAATTCGCTCAAAAACTTCAAATCCAGCCTTTTTACGCATTTCTTGAACATAACGAATAATTTCTCGGGCATAACCCTCAGATTTTAATTCGGGCGAAATATGAGAATCTAGAATTACAACGAAACCATCTTCCCCTTGCACATTAAATCCTTCTTTTCCTTCAAATCCAACTTCAAACTCATCTTTTTCTAAAATCACATCCCCAACTTTCACCCTTCCATCAGTCATTTCTTCGAAAGTTCCAGCTTTTACTTTGTTTATTATATCTTGAACCCCTTTCCCATATTTTGGTCCAAGCATACGAGCATCCGGTTTGATAATTTTATTTACCAAATCCCCAACTTCAGTCAAAACTTCAAGTTCTTTCACGTTCAACTCCTCACAAATAACATTTTTTTGCGCATTTATGATTTGTGAATTTACGCTTTCTGGCAAACCAACTTGCACTTTCGAAAGAGGCTGCCGAACTTTAATTCCACTCTTAACCCTAGCTCCATGCCCTAAATTGACGATCTTTCGCACAATCGACATTTCATTGTTAAGCTCAAGTTTAATCATAGATTCATCTACTTTTGGCCAACTACACAAATGCACTGATTCCTCCAAATCATTGTCGAAAGTTGTGACATTTCGATAGATTTCATCAGCGACAAAAGGCATAAACGGTGCAATCAATTTTGAAAATTCACGAAGTACAATATGTAGAGTTTCATAAGCCTCATTTTTATCATCATCATTTTCAGATTTCCAGAAACGGCGACGACTTCTTCTGATATACCAATTAGACAAATTATCAACAAAATCAATCATTGGACGAGTAGCCTTAGTCAAATTGTATTGATCAAGCTGTACGGTAGTTTCTGCAATTAATTGATTTAATTCGGATAAAATCCATTGATCAAGTTTGTGATTTGGAACAAATTTCTCATCATCATCTTCATCAGCTGGTTTCCAATTATCGATATTCGCATAAGTTATAAAGAAACTATAAGTATTCCAAATAGTTAAAAGGAATTTCTTGATCATTTCATCAACATGTTTCTCCGAAAAACGAACATCTTCAGCAAGTGGCGCAGTAGATGAATAAAGAAAGAAACGAACTGCATCAACTCCCCTAGTGTCAAAAAGCATGTTTGGATCAGGATAATTCTTTTTACGCTTTGAAAGTTTTTCCCCATCCGCAGCAAGTAAAATCCCATTAACAATTACATTTTCAAAAGCTGGACTATCAAACAAAATTGTTGAAATTACATGCAATGTGTAAAACCAGCCACGAGTTTGATCGAGTCCTTCAGCAATGAATTGCGCAGGAAAATTCTTTTCAAAATCCTCTTTGTTTTCAAAAGGATAATGTAACTGAGCATAAGGCATTGACCCACTTTCAAACCAACAATCCAAAACTTCTGGAATACGTTTCATTTTTTTCCCACATTTCTCACATGTAAGTTCTATTTCATCAATATAAGGTTTGTGAAGATCAATCTCTTGGCCATTTCTAGGTAATTTCTCATCAACAGAATTCTTTTTAAGATCCTCTATTGAACCAATACATTTCTTGTGATCACATGAAGTACATTCCCAAATTGGCATCGCACATCCCCAAAATCTATTTCTAGATATAGCCCAATCTCGCGCACCATCAAGCCATTTCCCAAAACGTCCATCTTTAATATGTTCTGGTTGCCAATGAATACGTTTGTTATTTAATAAAAGTTTTTTCTTAATATCTGTCACACGTATAAACCAAGATTTTGTAGCATAATTAAGAAGTGGTGTATCACATCGCCAACAGTGTGGATATGAATGTCTATAATTTTCCTTACTAAAAATTAAATTCTTTTCTTCAAGCCATGCTGCGATATTTTGATCTTGTCCTTTTACAAATTTACCAGCCCAAGGCTCAACTTCATCCTTAAATTCTCCATTAAAAGCAACATGTTGAAGAATTGGTAAATTGTTTTCATTCCCAATATTCAAATCATCCTCACCAAATGCAGGGGCAATATGTACAATTCCGGTTCCATCTTCTGTAGAAACAAAATCGGCCACAACGATATAATAAGCTTTTTGCTCAAGCTTCCCTTCATAAAACGGGAAAAGCGGTTTGTATTCTTTCCCTTTCAAATCCTCCGCAGAAAGCTCTTCCAAAACTTCATATTCTATTTCTCCCATAACTTTCCCGAGCAAATCTTTAGCCAAAATATATTTTTCAATCCCATTTTCTTTCTTAACAGCAATTTTTACATAAGTGATTTTTGGGCCAACAGCAAGCGCAACGTTTCCTGGCAAAGTCCAAGGAGTTGTTGTCCAAGCAAGCACATAAGTATTTTCTTCATCCTTCAAGTAAAATTTTGCTATCACAGAAAGATCAGTCACGTCCTTATAACCCTGACTAACTTCAAAATTCGAAAGTGGAGTTTCACACCTTGGGCAAATATGCATACTTTTATACCCTTGATAAACCAATCCTTTGTCCCAAATCTTCTTAAACACCCACCAGATCGATTCCATGTAATCATTATCGAGAGTCACATAAGTTTTATCAAAATCAACCCATCGCCCAATTCTTTTCAAAAGTTTTTCCCATTCATTTGTATACTTAAATACACTCATTCGACATTTATCATTGAAATTCGCAACACCAAATTTTTCAATATCCTTACGTCCGGAAATCTCTAGCTCTTTTTCAATTTCATATTCAACCGGCAGTCCATGACAATCCCATCCATTCGTACGTGGGACATAAAATCCCTTCATAGTCCAATAGCGAGTAACCGCATCTTTAAGAGCATTAGCAAGAATGTGCCCATAATGAGGTAGCCCATTCGCAAATGGAGGCCCATCAAAAAAGACATATTTTTTATTTTGCCTATTGCGCGCAGTTGATTGCTCAAAAATATTATTATCTTCCCAAAATTTCAAAATACCTTGTTCCATTTCCGGAAAAGATTGCTTAGCATTCACATCCTGAAATTTTTTTGATTTATCATTCATAAATATATTTTAAGTTATAAATTTACTTTAGTTTTTGCAATAAAAAAGCCCTCTCTATTTTCAAGGACGAACTTTTGTCCGCGGTACCACCTTGATTCCTAGTGAAAGGCACTCCATGAGAATTTGTTTACGATGTTTTTTCACCGGGAGAGTCTACTTTGCCCGCACATAACATGCGATACATTTCTTTCTCATGCGCTATTTTATCAAAACCTGATCTTAATATCGAAAAGTGATTGCTTTTCTTTTGGCGCATTTGAACTATTTTTTCTAACATTACGAAGTCTAACAAAGGCCCTTTCAAAGTGCAAGGAAGAAGCGTTGAATTTGGAAACCTCGGGTCTCATCAAAAACTTCATCTACAAGCTCCCCTCCACAGTTAATAATAATTTTACGGGAAGCTACATTCTCAGATTTACAAGTCACCATAACCTTACTTAATCCAAGTTCTTTAGCTTTACCCAAAGCAAGCTTTAAAATTTCATTACCATAACCCAACCCCCTTTTACTTGGACGAATATCATATCCAATATGACCACCATAATACTTGAATTTTTCAGTTAAAGATTCCCGGATCGAAACTCGTCCAATATAATCACTATTCTCAACAAGAAAAAAAGTATGTTCCTGCGGACAATCTTCAAACAAATTTTCCCCGCGCGCATAATCTTCAACCTTTTTCAAGAATTCATCATAATCTTTATTAATATTTGCAACCCAGTACCTAGGAAAAAGCTGCTGCGCTCCCTCTTCATGAAGCGCTTCTACAAAACTTTTCTTATATACGTGAGATGGTTTTACTAATTCAGCCATACCTTATAATTCATATGCTAACTCATAAGCTTCGACCAACTTTTCAGCCATTCCAGTATATTTTTCTGGAGTAAGCTTTTTCAAACGTTCAATTTCACGTTTTGGAAGCCCTGATTTATTCAAAAACTTTGTAATATCACTTTTTGTAACACTTTTCCCACGAGTCATTTCCTTCATTTTTTCATAAGCACCCTCAATTTTATATCTTCTCATAACTGTTTGGATTGGTTCTGCAAGAAGCTCCCATCTATCTTTCAAATCATTTTTCAAAGCAATTTTATCTATAATAAGTTTTGAAATCCCGCGAATCAAACTACGATATCCAAGCACACTGTACCCAAATGCAATCCCAACATTACGTAATACAGTTGAATCAGTCAGATCACGTTGCATACGTGAAATTGGCAATTTAGCAGACAAATGTTCAAATAAAGCATTTGCGATCCCTAAATTCCCTTCACTATTTTCAAAATCTATAGGATTTACCTTGTGAGGCATTGTTGATGAACCAACTTCCCCTTTCTTAACCTTTTGCTTGAAATATCCAAGGCTTATATAAGTCCAAATATCTCTATCAAAATCTAAAACAATACTGTTGATTCTTTTAATCCCATCAAATAACTCAGCAAGAAAATCATGACATTCGATTTGAGTTGAATATTCCACAAAATCCAACCCCAAATCTTGTATGAACTTTCTATTTGCTTCTTCCCAATCAATATTAGGATATGCAGCTAGATGGGCATTGTAATTCCCAACAGCTCCATTGAATTTTGCCCTTACAGGAATCGCCTCAAGCGCAATAAGTTGATTTTCAATACGATTAACGATGTTAATAAACTCCTTTCCCATTGTAGTAGGACTTGCAGCCTGACCATGAGTTCTCGCAAGCATAGCAACACCTTTGTATTCAACGGCCCGTTCATAAATTGACTCAACAATCCCGTTCATCATTGGCATTAAATGCTCATAAATCGCAGCACGAATCATCAATGCATAAGCTGTATTATTTATATCCTCAGATGTACATCCAAAATGAATAAATTCAAAATATTGCTCAAGCCCAGATCCTTTCAAAGTCTCTTTAATATAATATTCAACTGCCTTTACATCATGATTTGTGATTTTTTCAATATCTTTTACACGCTGAGCAGCAACAAAATCAAAAGTTTCATACAATGCTCGCAAATCATCAGTTTGAATAGATGAAAGTTCTTTTGTCCCAGATAATTTGAGCTCATTGCAAAGATAAATAAACCATTCAATTTCAACAACAATACGATATCTCATCAAAGCAGCTTCAGAAAAATAATTTCTAAGCTCATCAACTTTTTGACTATATCTACCATCAAGTGGCGAAATTGCGAATAATGGATCTATCATTTTTGGTTTTATTAAAAGAAATTATTAAATCACAAATTAAAATTTTGCTTTAATTTTCACAATGTGGCCCTCAACCTTTTTACGTAAATTTGCATCAGAATTAGCAAGAATTCTAATAACAGCCATTGCGGCATTTTGTGGATCAATAAGAGTCATAACCGGAGTATCAGAAGGCATTTGCAAGCTAGAATTAACATTAATCATCATATCCTCTTTCGATTGGAATGGAGGACACGCAATAACAGGATGCACGCTACTTGCAGCAACAACTCCAGAAAGTCCATTACTTCTTCCTGCAATTGTGATGTAACAAATCGGGTCACTTTCCGCATTATATTTATTCACAATCTCGATAACTTTTTCTGGCACCTTATGGGCAGAAGCAACATGCAAGCTATATGGCACCTCCCACTCATCCAAAATGCTTGTTATTTCTCTTTTATAATCAGTAACCATCATTTCAAATTTTTCCTTACTGCGTAT
>JAHJMX010000045.1 GCA_018821175.1 Patescibacteria group bacterium | reverse complement strand
CTCTAGATAATAACAAAAATCAGCCTGCTTATCAAAGTAAACAGGCTGATAAATTAACAAATTTTATATTTCCAATACAAATTACAACTCTCTACTTCTTCCAAATAGATTTTCCAACTTTCCATCCATATTTTGCAAGTAATAGTAGGATCACTGCGTATAATGAATATTGTATAGCTAGCAATAATAGGAATGCTAAGTTGATAGTTATGTCTTGTGCAAGCACGTTAATATCGCGGACGAATGCCTTTATAGCGCTTTTCCATGAATCTTTCAACTCTTCTCCGTCTACAAATTTATTTTCATAAATACTTACATTGAAATATGTGTACTCAAGTCTATCGAGTTGATCAGCCTTTGATTTTGCAAGTCGATCTAGGCGTTCGCTAATGTTGATTCGCTCTTGTGTGAGCCTTTCAATGATTTGTAATTTACTAGTAATGATCTTTGTTAAACTTTCAACATCTTGAACTCTTGTTGCAAGTGTTGTGATTTCGTCATAAGCCGAAATTGCTTCAGCAAGAGTAGAATCGATTACTGCCATTTTGTTTTCTAAAATTTCAACTTCACTAATCAAGTTTTCAACTCTTCTTTTAATAGTCTGTGTGTATTCAGAAAGATCTTTTGGATCTAACTCTTGAATAACGGCAAGGATTTCAGCTGCTTTGTCGCGATTAACTTTGAAAGTGTAATTACATCCGTGGTCGTATTCGTTTGAATTTTCGAAAATTACGTAATCAAGAGGCTTGAGCTCTGTGATTTTTGCGCAAGTTTCTTCTAAATGACGAGTTTCGATACTTGCGTTGTATTGTGTGACCTCGAAGTCTTCAGCATCGTCACCAGAAATAATATCTTCGCGGGTTGGCATTGGAGAGATTGCTGATTCAACACTAGTTATATAAGATTCTTCCATAGCCATGCCCATGTCATATGCAGGAGCGACAGACATTGTTGATTTTGCATAATTAATTCCTCCTTCATCATAATCTTCCATGTATCCATTAGACCCGATATTAGGGTTTATACTTCTTGTAGCTTGGTCAAATACAGGCTCTGCAAATCTATATATAATTGCGAGCACGATAATTGCCCCTATGGCAATACCTCCTATTTTTAGGAAAGCAGGCCATTTTTTGTTTAATTTTTTTAGGACTTCTTTCATGTACAGGTTTGTTAAAGGAATAATTGAAACACCATCGATTATATATCCTTATTTAAATAAATAGTTACAATCAGGACTTGCAATAATTCGGAATTCTTTTTTGCCTTAAAAAGCGCATGAAAAAAATCAATCATGCGGAATGATGAATTTATACAGAACACATTATTTTACTTTTTCTATAAGTCTGCTCTCTTTGCAATTTTAATATGTTCAATTTCATCCTCTCCCCAGATCTGATGATCCATATTGCCATTTTTTCCTTTTATAAAAACTTCGTCTCCAGGAAAAAGCCTTTCGCTTTCTGTTTGTTGAAGTAAAAAGGTTATCCTAATATTAAATATTCTTAATAGTTCTTCAAATTACACTTCAATGACCTCGCTATCTCTAATCCTCATTACAGATTTGACTCTTAGCAACCTGTATCCTGGCATTTCTAGTTGGCTGTTATTTGGTGACGGCATGGCTTTTGAATTTAATTTTTATGGGGAAGGTCAAAGTTTATGGCGATTACTTTAGTATTATCGAGAGGGGGAAGTATCTGCAAGCTATTTTAGAATTTTATCTGGATCAAGCCCTTGTTTAATGCAGTCTTGCTTAACTTGTCCAAGTAAAGCAAATATTTTGGCATTCAATCTTACAAAATCTGCATCATTTAATGTAATAGTTGCTATTGTTGATGACAATACCTTTGTTAAATCAGGGACATCAAATTCGGACAAAGTATACAAACCATTCAATCTATCCACGATTGGGATTTCTACATTTGTATAAACATCTTCAAGTATCCTCTCAACATTGTTTCTCAATGTACTTTTATCCAACTGATCAAGAGTAGCCTCAAGTTCAGCAGCAAAATCTAATTCAGAATCCACATTGTTATCATCTGGTCCCTTTTTCATATCTTAATTAGTTAAAATTATATTTTCCCACCAAAAATAACATTTTTGATAAAATGACTTGTACGTCCACAAGTACGTTTGATAACATGACGCAACATTCCACGCTCATAATCTGCCAAAACTTCCTCTCCAAAGACAATACGCCCAGGTTCTTCATTATTCAAATCCGCCATTTGCGAAGCTTCAAATTGCACTGGAGAAAGCCCCCCAATAGATCGCATTGCCATAAAAGTATGATTTGTAGAAACACGGTCCGGATTACAAGCGAAAGGATCAACTTGATTATTTGGTATAGAAAAGATCG
>JAHJMX010000044.1 GCA_018821175.1 Patescibacteria group bacterium | reverse complement strand
TTTAGTACTGAGGTATTTTTCAAAGTTCCTGAATTTGATTCAAATCCTATTGCGACACCTCAATATTTTGATTTTTATGGGAATGGCCAGAAGCTGAAAATTGTTCTTGAAGATGGTCAACTTCTGATTTCTCAAAATGATGAAGAAATTTTCAAATCAGATCCAGCGTTTGACGTTACAGAATTTTTGATTGGAGATTTTGATAATGATGGATTTGACGATTTGGTTCTTTATCTTTGGAAAAATGGGAATTATGGCGACTCTTTGCCATTTTGGGAGAAAGAAAATGATGATTCTTATAAATTTCATTTATTCTTATATAGTTTTGAAGATGGTAAAATGAAATCAAAATGGAATTCTTCGAATTTGCCTTACATTAACACGCAAACTCAGCTTGTTGATATTGATAATGATGGGAAAAATGAAATGATTGTGCTGGAACGTCCTTATAAATGGGGTAAAGGTCAAACAGGGCAAGCAGTTGCAATTTGGGAATGGAATGAATGGGGATTTTGGTTGGAATGGAGGAGCGACGTTGGTAGATACGACGAATTTTCATTGGAATATATTTGATTTTGCTCTCAAAATCCTTTTAAATAGATAACATCCGTATAAAAAATTATCTTCATATGCTTCGTAGGCTTAATTATTACAAACAGCGTTTGTTTAGAAAAATAAGCCGAAAATTGCGTGTTTTAAACACGGTTACTCTCTCTCAAAGTGCTTTGAAATATAATCTAGATTTTTTTAAGAAGTTGCACCCTGAGTCAAAGGTTTGTCCTGTCCTCAAGAGCAATGCATACGGACATGGACTTGTTGAAATTGCAAAAATTGTAGATCAATATGATGTTCCATACATTATTGTTGATAGTTTTTATGAAGCTTTTAAATTGCGTAAAGCCGGCGTCAAGACTCCAAGTCTTGTGATTGGGTATACTCATCCGGATAATTACAAATATACGTCATTCAAAAATATAGCTGTTACAGTGATGGATCGTGAAACAGTTGAAGCGCTTGGTAAATTAAACGAAAACATTAAAATTCATTTGAAAATTGATACTGGTATGCGGCGGCAAGGGATTCAAGTCGAAGAAACAGGAGAAGTTGTTAAATTAATCCAAAATTATCCAAAATTAGAATTGGAAGGTATTTTTACGCATCTAGCTGATAGTGATAATCCAGATAATATTGATTGGAATCAAGTTCAGGTGAAAAATTTCAAAAAAGCTTTGAAAATCGCAAAGCAATGCGGGGCTAATCCAAAATGGAAACATATTTCGGCAACTGCAGGCGCAGCAAAAATTTTCTCAAAGGAATTTAATATGATTCGTATTGGGCTGGGACTTTACGGGCAGTCATCTTTGGATCCAAGTGATAAATATTACAAGAAATATCACTTCGAAAAATTAAAACCAGTGCTTTCTTTTGATTCTACTATTATTGATATTAAGGAGTTGGAAAAAGGGGATTGCGTTAGTTATGGATGCACTTTTATTGCTGATCGTAAAATGAAAATCGGGGTAATCCCTGCTGGTTATTATGAGGGTGTTGATAGAAGATTAAGCAACAAAGGGTTTATGTATTGTAAGGGGAAGCCTTGTAAAATCCTTGGGCGTGTTTGCATGAATTTAACGGTTATAGATCTCTCAAATGTGAAAATTTCTGCAAAATGGGACAAGGTGAATGTTATTGGAACAAGCCGAGATGAAGCCAATAATGTTGAACAAATCGCCAAAACGACAAAAACTATTCCGTATGTTATTTGGACGCACATCTCTCCAACTATTAGGCGTATTGTGAAATAAAATCGCACAAGTTGATTAAGGGATACGAAGTTTATTGTTTGTATGATTTATACTTCGCGAATATTGCATTTGTTAATTTTTTCAAAGCATTAACTGTTGGTGTATTGTCATCGCGAGAAGGGGTGAATTCCGTACTGAAGATTCTATATGTACCATTGTCGAATTGCTCAGAGTATAAGAATTTTTGATCAATTGCATTGTCGATAACAGCGTCTAGCGTTTTTAATCCTTCTATTTTATTTTCGCTAGCTTTATTTACTTCATCTATTAATAATTCTATATTTTTTTCACGCAAATAATTGAGCTTGCTAAGGAATGAATCGCGTAATCCAGCCATTTTTCTTTGCACTTCTTCATCCTCAGATTTCCCAATTCTTATTTCTCCATTTCTATAACCTCTTTTTGTCCCGATTTCCGCAACTTTATACCAATCATTTGCTTTATGTATCAAATCTTCAAGATCTTTAATTGTTTCAATTTTTTTTATTGATTTTTTCAATTCTCCAATTGCATAGATTTTGAATTGATCGTCTTCAACTAAATTATCCCTTTCGGCGATACTTGAATTAATTAAATTGGAAATTTTTTCCCGAAACGCATCTTGCAAAACGCCACTTTGTTCAATTTCAATACTTCTTTGTACTTCTTCTATTTCTTGGCTTAATTCTGACACTTGGTTGAATTTCGTATGAAGCTTTTTGCCTTCTTCCAACTTTTGAGCTTTTAACACTTCGGCAATTTGTTCCTTTAAAGTCAGGGGTTTATTTTCTGGTTCTCCTCCTTGAACAAGAGTTAATGCAGGTTTCTCTTCTAATGGTGTGTTTTCTCCACTCATTTTATAAATAGGTTATTTATGCAGGGGGTGATTTTACGACTTTATGCTAAATTTGTCAAGCTACATAATCCCATTGGCTGTAAAATTCTTACATTGCGAAAAAAAAAGACACACAGGTAATGTGTGTCTTTTCAATTTTAATTATTGATTATTATCCATTTGCTGTTTTCTTTTTTGCGTTTTTTTGAATTACCATTTTTTTCGCAGCATCACACCAATCCTGATATTTTTCTTGGAATGCGTTTGATAATTTAACGCCAGCTTCATTAAGAAGTTTTTTACATTTGTTGTCGTAACTTTCAGTGTCTATTATTACATCAAATGTCTTTTGCTTTGCTGATATTTCTTGTTTTTGATCTTCTGGAGCCCATTGTTGAGCTTCTTTGAAATATCCAATTAATTCTTGTTGAGTTTTGTAAAGTTCAGGATTCAAGTTTTTTACTAGTTGAACTAATGTAAGTATTCTTTGAACTTTCCCTAAAGTTTCAGATAATTTTTTATCATGTGGTGTTACAGCAAGTTTTTCTTTAAGATGGAAGATATCCATTCTTTCACCTAGTTTTTTAGCCGCTTGAGCATCATCTGTATTAAGAGCTGCATTTAAATATGTCCTAGTAAGAGCCCTTAATGTGTAAATATTAAGATCATCTGTTTTTTTCAATTCTTCCTCAAGTTGTTCAGTTAAAAGTTTGACTAATTTAACTTCATTTTTTTCTCTTGCTTGGCGAATTTTTGTAAAAAGTTCATCAAACTGTAGAGCTCCTTTGTTTTCTTCCCTGTTTAAGCGCTGCCTGATTTCTCCAGTATAAGCCCCCATCGAGTCTTCTTCTTGTGGTTGTTCAACTACTCCAGCATTATCATCACCAGAAGTTATCACTCTTAAAACTTTCTTTTCTGTTAAAATTTGATTTTCTGTTAAATCTTTTGCTCCTTCAATTCCAGTAGGTATATTTTCTACATCCGGAATTATAATTACTTCTGTTGTATCAACAGGGGTAATTGTTGGAATTGCAGAGCGATCTCCTTGTTTTTCATGTCTAACTCCCATAGAAAAGTTTTTACATACTTGTTCGATCCTACTATATAATTTATTATGCAATTTGTCAAACGTTTGTCAAATAAATCCGCGCAATGGCATAATGGCTTAATTCACGCCTTTTTACGGCGTTAAACGACTAATCATCCTTGGGAATGGGATAGTTTCACGAATATGACTTGTCCCGCATATCCAAGCAGTTAATCTCTCTAGCCCATAGCCAAATCCGCTATGTGGAACTGATCCATATTTTCTTAAATCCAAATACCAAGCAAATGCATCTTCTGGAAGCTTGTGTCCTTTGATGCGGCCAAGCAAAATGTCGTAATTGTCTTCTCTTTGGCTTCCGCCAATGATTTCTCCATATCCTTCCGGAGCTAGCAAGTCAGATCCAAGAACAACACTTTCATCTTGTGGATCACGTTTCATATAAAAAGCTTTGACTTCAGCAGGGTATTTTTCTACGAAAATTGGTTTGTCGTATTTTTTAGTTAGAATTGTCTCGTCATCAGCACCTAAATCATCACGTTCACCAATATCAGACCCCATTTCTTGAAGTTCTTTTACAACTTCAGCATGAGTTTTCCTGATAAATGGAGCTTCGATTTTTTTAAGTGGTTCAATGTCACGTTCCAAACAATCGAGTTCTTTTTTGTTTTCTGCAAGCACTTTCTTGACTATATATACTACGAGTCCTTCTTGAATTTTCATATTTTCTTCATGTTCAACAAATGCAGCTTCCGCATCCATCATCCAAAATTCAGTTAAGTGGCGGCGTGTTTTTGATTTTTCTGCACGGAAAACTGGGCCAAAATCGAAACATCTCCCAAGGCTGTAAATACCAGCTTCAAGGTAAAGTTGCCCAGATTGAGAAAGATATGCACTGCCTTCATCAAAATATTCAACTTCAAAAAGTTCAGTTGTCCCTTCGCATGCATTTGGGGTCAAAATTGGTGAATCAAATTTCGTAAATCCACTTTTATTTAAATACTCGTAAGTTGCGTTGATTATTGTGTTTCGTATTTTTTGGATTGCCCATTGTTTCTTTGAGCGAAGCCATAAATGTCTGTTGTTTAACAAGAAATCAGGTCCATGATCTTTTTTTGAAATAGGATATTCATCAGTATTCAAAAAAACAATTTCTATATCTTTTATCTGAAGTTCAAATAAATCTTCGTGTTTTGGATGAGCTGTTATTTCTCCAGTAACTTTGACGGCTGATTCTATTGTAAGAGAATCGCATTTTGCAAAAATTTCATCAGAAACAGAGCCTTGGACTGCAATTCCTTGGATTAATCCGGTCCCATCGCGTAATTCAAGGAATAAAATTTTCCCACTTCCACGCTTGTTATACATCCAGCCTTGTATTGTCACATATTTCCCAACGTAATCTTTTATATCTTTTATAAAAACTGTCATTTTGTGAATTTTATAGAATCAACATGCATGATTCTACTTTAGTGGAAGCTTTCATTCAAGGGTTAATGTCTCCAGAATCTCGCCAACGATATCTTTACGCATGTGATAGAATATGTTATAATACACATTGGTTATATATAAAAAACAAAAACCAAAACAAATTCTTAACCCATTTTCAAATGGCAGAATCTAAAAACAGAGGATTAATCCTCAAAGTGCTCGCTGTTCTTGTGATTATTGGCGCTGTTATTGCAGCACTATTTATCGCAAAACCAGAATTGTTCGCAGGGAATATGTTCAGTAGGAATTTACGTCCAGCTGCGACTGAGATGATTAGGACTGAAAAGCTTGGAACTGATGTTGATGTTGATGGAAAAGTTATTTTAGAAAAAGATGGAAAAGTTTTGATTGATCAAGCAGGAAAGCTTGGACTTGATAAGCTTGGCCTTGATAAGCTTGGACGTGTAACTTATGGTGGTGAACTTATGTATGATAAGGATGGTAGCCCTATATTGACTGATAATCTTGATAAACTTGGAAAAGTTGCAACTGATAAGCTTGGAAGAGTTACTATTGATGGTGCATTAATGTATGACGTGTTGGGAAAAGTTTTGACTGATGGTGCACTGGAAACTGATCTTCTAAATCAAGTTAAATAAAAATTTAAGTTCAATTTCAAAAAGGTCTTACGGATTAATACTGTAAGGCCTTTTTTTAATATGAATATTTTTTCCTATGCAAGTAATTCTTGGACTATACGATTTATAACTTTCCCGTCTGCTTTCCCCTTGATTTTTGTCATGATTGCTCCCATGACTTTGCCAATATCAGCTTTTGATGTTGCTCCGACTTCCGTGATGACAGTTTTGATAATTCCACGAACTTCTTCTTCACTCATTTGTTCTGGCAGATATG
This sequence comes from Patescibacteria group bacterium, assembly GCA_018821175.1. GTDB lineage: Bacteria > Patescibacteriota > Gracilibacteria > UBA1369 > PNNO01 > JAHJMX01. The sequence goes on along the minus strand of JAHJMX010000044.1, from coordinate 4,743 downwards.
CTTCAAGGATTTTTGCTTCTTGTTCCTCTTTTTCTGCGAGTTCAGGTCGTCCGCCTTTTAAATATTGCTCAGCTGCATCTTTTCTTTGTTTTAGTTGTTTTTGAATAATTGAAACCAATATCTCATCTGTTGTTTCTTTATTCGATCCAGAAGTTTCGAATTTTAAAATTTCAGCTTTTAACATGCGAAGAGTACTTGTTTTAATCGTATCTTTTGCCTTTATTGCTTCAATCATTTGACTTTGTACTTGATCTTTTAGAGACATTTTTATAATTGTGATTAATATTTTAAAAAACCGCTAGTAATTCTAGCAGATTTTGTTTTTCTTGCGAATATTATCTAAGAATTTTTCAATTGGCATCTTAATTTTATCAAATGTTCCATGAGCATTGTTTGATTTTCATTTTGAATGCCTGTTCTGTCCGGATGAAGTCCATTAAATAAAGCATTAACAACTTTTTGTTTTTGATAGTCATCGCAACATTCATTTAGGATTGCGTCTAAAGATTCATTGATATTCATTGGTTTTTCAACAAGAATTTCGATTACAGATTGAATAACAACAGGAATTTCTTTTGTAGTTTCAATGATTTGGGGATGTACTTGAGGTCTATTCAAAAGGCTCATCAACATAATAGCGGATGTTTTCAATTTCATTTTATGAGTTTGATTTTTTTGTTCTAAAGAAGCTACCATCAAGGCTAAAGTAGAAATTCTTTTTCGTAAATCTAACTCTTTACTGTTGCTTGATTTCGTCTCTACAGAGCTATTTATGACGTTTTCCTGTGTTTCTTGTTTTGCAGGTTCTGTGGGTTTGTTGAAACCATAAGGAACATACGCCTGCCGTGATTTTATATCGGCAATATAACCATTCAAGTCGTCAAAATTTTGTCCTAAATTAAAGACCATGATTTTGATTACAGGATACAAAAGGAGATTATTATAATACAATAACTGGGGAGTGTCAAGTATGGTTGATTTGTATTTAAATTTGTGATGTAGTGATTGAGCTTTTAGTGTGGGGATTTTGTATTAATAACGGATAGGTTTATGAAAAAACTTTATAGAGGGAAAATATTGAATCCAATTTCTGCATCAGAGTGTGAGTTTTTTGCAGATGGGGGGATTCTTGTTGATGAAAATGGGCGGATTGAATCTTATGGGAAATTTGAAAAATTAAATAAGGGGGAAGATATTGAAGTTCAAGATTTTAGTGAGGATTTAATTATTCCGGCTTTTTCTGATGTACATACGCATTTGCCACAATATGATGTGCGTGGGAAATTTTCAGGGAATGATCTTTTACCTTGGTTAAGAAATTATATTTGGCCTGAAGAAATCAAATTTGCAAGCAGTGATTACGCTAAAAAGGTTGCACGCAGATTTTTTGATGATTTGATCCAGCATGGGACTTTGACTGCTGGTATTTTTGGGACAATCCATGTTAATGCCGCTAGAGAGATGTTTAATGAATGTAATATTCGTGCGATTATTGGTAAAGCAATGATGGATCAAAATTCACCAGCGGAACTTACTGAAAACACTCAAGATTCGCTTGAAGGAGTTGATGATTTGTGTGAGGAATTTGGGCAAAAACATGCAATAACACCACGTTTTGCAATGACTTGTTCGAATGAGTTGATGTGTGGAGGAGCTGCTTTAGCAAATAAGTATGGTGCAATTATACAAACACATTTGAGTGAAAATTATGAAGTGATTGATATGACTTCAAAATTATTCCCAAATGCAGAAAATTATACGGATATTTACTTGAAAGCTGGCTTGCTTGGGCCAAAAACAATTGTGGCGCATGCAATTCATTGTAGTGATGAAGAATTTGACGTGTTAAAGAAAACTGGAACAAAAATTGCACACTGCCCTACGTCGAATATAGCTTTAAATAGCGGGAGAATGCCTGTTGAAAAAGTTTTTAACAAAGGAATTGAGTTTGCGCTTGCAACGGATGTTGGGGCTGGTCCAAAAACAAGTATGCTTGATGTGATGCGAGGTTTTTTGGAGGCACATGCTGGGATCGATGCTTGTGAATATGTAGTGAACGAAGTTTCTGCATTATATTATGCCACATTAGCTGGAGCTAAAATCCTTGGATTTGGAGCTGAAACTGGTAATTTCAAAGAAGGGAAATCCGCAGATTTCCTTGTACTGAAAACGAATTTTAAGTCGGCGAAGCCAAAGGAAATTATTCATAATTTGTGTTACGACATTGATTATTCAAGCGTAGTACAAAAAACGGTCTTTAGAGGAGAGGTGATTTATGAAGGATAGCGTGAAATCACATTAGGCGCACAGTATGATTACGCCATACAATTACCCCGTTGTCCACTCTATGCCCTTCAGAAAGCGGTAAAAGTATGGTATTATATTAAGATTTTTCCGAATCAACTTATTGATCTAATTAATCTAAATCTAAGGTTGTTTCATGACATGTGAAGTTTGCATGATAAAAAAAATCAAAAACCAAAAATTTAAAATAAATATTATGGACATTAAAACAAAAATAAATACAGTAGTTTCGATTGTTCTTGTGAGCTTAATAGCTTTACTTGCTTATTGGGTTCAATTGCCAACTGATGATTTGAAGGCGCAAGTGATCGGGAATGAAACCGAGACAGTTGAAACCGACACTAGCTTGATCCGAATCCAGGATTTTGCTTTTGATCCAGATGTAATACGAGTTGATGTGAATACAACTGTTAGCTGGCTCCATGATGAATCTGAGGCTAATGCAGATGTACAACATACAATTACATCTTATGATCCTGAAGATGTGACAACTTCCGGGGATGCATTTGAAAGCGATTTACTTTCATTAGGAGATACTTTTAGCAATACATTTGAAGAACCTGGAGTTTATTATTACAATTGTTCGTTATATCCATTTATGACAGGTAAAATTTGTGTGGGAGCAGAATCGGAAGAGATTGATAGTGATTGTGCTATAGCTGTTTCAGGTGTGGCTGAAGAAACTATAACTACTACTCCGATTGTTGATGAAGAAGAAACAATAGTTGAGGAAGATACGACTGATGAAGAAACAATAGTCGATGAAGAGACTGTGGGGGAAGATGCAATTTTGACTATGGCTCCTGATCCAATTGATCTTGAAGATGCTGAAGTCCAAGAAGATAGTCTATATCCTGCTGCAGATGATGATTTTGATGGGGAAGCTGTATTCCAAGGTCCTGAAGAAGAGACTGAATACGGGACTCCTCGTACAGAACTTGCAAATTCAGGTCCAGAAGAATTCATTTATGTTTTCTTATTGATTGCATCATTTTGGTTGGCAAAACAAATTACATCAAAATCTCATGCTTAATTGCTTGATGTTTTAATATCTTTTACGTAGAATTGGGGCGGTAATTTGAGTATTAGTCGCCCTTTTTTTATGGATTATATAAATAATGCAGTGGCTGAATTTATCCTTTTTATTGCAAGAGAGATTGGTGGTTTTTGGGAGAATTTAATGCTTTTACAATTTTCATGGCCACAAGTTTTGATTGATATTTTGATTGTATCGATCGTTTTTTATTACATTTTTGCGCTTATTAAAGGGAGTCGCGCAATTCACATTTTGATTGGGCTTTCTATTTTGGCGTTTATCTTTTTGCTCAGTCAGGCTTTGCAACTTTTTGCGACCGGATGGTTACTTGATCGATCATTGACCGTTATGCTCGTTGCGATTCCGGTTATTTTTCAACAAGAACTTAGACGGGGGCTTGAGAAACTTGGACAAACCAGACTTTTTGGAAGTACTAGTGTGAAGGCTGCAGATATTGTAATTAGTAATTTAACTGAGGCGTGCGTGATTATGGCTGAGGCAAGAATTGGCGCACTTATAGTTCTTAAAAAAGATGTTCTTTTGAATGAATATGCCGAAACAGGGGTGCCTATTAATGCTAAATTGAGTAAGGAAATGCTTTTGACTATATTTTTCCCAAAAGCACCTTTGCATGATGGGGCTGTTATTGTTGAAGGAGATAAAATTACTTATGCAGCTTGTGTTTTGCCACATTCATACAAAAAACAACACGATAGATACCTTGGGACAAGACATAAAGCGGCAATTGGTCTTTCTGAGAATACTGATGCCCACATCATAGTTGTTTCAGAGGAACGTGGAACTATTTCGTATGCATATGATGGCAAACTTGAAGGGGAGATCAAACCTGAGAGATTGCAGGATTTGTTAGAGAAATTTTATCACGTGGGACAATATGCAGATAAGAAAGGAAAAACATTCTTTAAAAAGAAAAAATAATGAAGAGTTTTCTTGCAAATTGGGAACTTAAGGTTATAGCGGTGCTTGCTGCTATAATTTTTTGGATATTAATTGTTGGGGCGGAAAACACTTTCTATACTTTGCCTGACAAAATCCCGGTTAAAACATTTAATTTATCAGAAAATCTAACTATTTCCAAAGATCTTGATTCAGTGAGTTTGAGATTACGGATTGGTAGTCGTTTGGATGTAAAAAACATTTCTCCTAGTGATTTTGAGGCATATGTTGATTTGACGGATGTAATTGAAGGGGAGAGGGAAGTTGCGGTTGTTGTTAGCTCTAAAAACCCGGACGTTAGTGTGCTTAAAGTTGAGCCGTCGAGCTTAAAAGTGAGGATTGAAGCGAAGGCCGAAAAAGAATTGCCGATCGAGTACACTTTGCAAGGTGATCCAAAGGATGGCTATGAAGTGAAAGAAGTTGTTATTGAGCAAACTAATGAGATC
>JAHJMX010000043.1 GCA_018821175.1 Patescibacteria group bacterium | reverse complement strand
TGGGATTGTTCGGAGTTTTGCTTGCTGCTTTTACAACAAAAATTTTCATCTTGATGAAAAAAGCCACCGAAGTTATGAAAGATTTAGGTGTAATTTTGATTTCTATTCTAGTTGCAACTTTTGTGATTGGGCTCTTTGATCACTACCTTTTTTCACTTTATCATGGCCAAGTTCTGATATTCTTGCTGTTTGGATTTTATGGGAAATATATTATTTCTGCAAAAAACCATTCATAAAATCTTTTGCTTGCATCGAATTTTTGCCTTCAGGTTGTAGTTGATCGATTTTTAGTGTGCCTTCTTTTGTTCCAAGTAAAAGATTCCCTTCATATGCGATAAATTGACCAGGGGAAACTTTTTGCTCAATTTTAAATTTGTCTATTTGAAGCAACTTTATTTTTTTATTTTCATATATCATGTGAATTTGTGGCCAAAAGATGAAAGCTTTAAATTTGTTCAAAATCTCATCAGAAGTTTCATTAGCAGGATCAATTAAACCATCTTCTTTGTTTATTTTTTTGCAATATGTAGCATTAGTTTCATTTTGTGGGATAGGGCTTAAAACTCTATCTGCAATATCTTTCAGAGCCAATGGAATCATCACTGCGCCAATCTCCGATAATTTGTTTGAAAGCGAAATAGCATCATCTTTTTCTCCAATTTCAATTTTGCGGATTAAGTAAATTCCTCCTGTATCCATTTCTTCCTCCATATTCATTATGCTTACTCCTGTATTTTTATCTCCATTTAATAATGCAGATTGAATAGGGGAAGCTCCACGATATTTTGGTAATAACGAGGTGTGGACATTAACACATCCATATTTTGGGATCTCAAGTAATTCTTCTGGGAAAATCATGCCGTATGCCACAACTACGATAAAATCTAAATTCATGTTTTGTACCAAATCAAGGAATTCATTGTTTCCTTTTATGCGCTTAGGCTGCAGAACTGGTATATCCAATTCATTTTGTGCAAAGTCTTTTACTGCCGGTGCAGTCACGATTTTCTTACGTCCAACAGGTTTATCTGGTTGAGTAACAACTGCAACAATTTCGATTTCTTCATCATGCGCAAGAGTTGCCAGAAAAGGGACTGAAAATGCCGGTGTTCCAAAAAATAATATTTTCATAAATCCAATTTTTAAACATATTTAATTTATTTCATTGCGTGATTCATCATACTATATACTTTCAAATTTTTCCAAACCAGGGTAGTATTCTTATGAAAATCCTGAACGCTACAATATGTCAATTAGAAATTATTTATTTAATGATTACTTAGAGGATGGCGAGGACATCTTGTTCTTGTGTCATCGTAGTTCTCTTGTTATGATCCGAGATTTTATTCGTATATTTTCAATGCACGCTGTTCCTGCGGCGGCGGTTTGGTATCTTTTTCCGGACTTGCTGCCTATTTGTATTGCTTGGCTGACAATTGGGGTGGCTCGGTTTTTGCTTGTTTTTCAAGATTGGTATTACGATGCCTGGCTTATTACAAACCTCGGGATTGTTGGAGTTGAATGGACTGGATATTTTGAACGGACTAGTACTCGTGTTGAATATGCTTCGATTGAAGGGGTTAGTTATACCGTGAAGGGATTTTGGCAGACAATGCTTAATTATGGGGACGTTACATTGGCGAAACTTGGAGGGCCGCATAACGTAACTTTGAAAGATGCGATTAATCCAAAGCGTGTTGAGAGAAATGTATTGAAATATCAGGAGAAATTTATGACTTCTAAGAATTTTAAAGATCAAGAAATTTTGAAACAATTGCTTGCAGATCTTGTTATTGGCCATATCCAAGAGCATGGATTACCTGATGAAGCCAAAAAACCTTTCAAAGAAACTATCAAGAAAAAATAAATTATTTCTATGGAGCCTATATCTTTTGTTGTTTTAATTATAGTATTTCTTGCAATTTTTCTTGCAGTTTACACGCTTTTAAAAGCTGGGAAGAAGGGGATTGATGATGGACAACAAGCATTTATCATAACGCAATGGAATCTTGTTGAGGGGGAAGTAAAAAGTAGGCGTGAAATCTCTGCAATTTTAAATGCTGATAAGTTACTGGGGCATGTACTTAGCCTGCTTGGTTACGAGGGGAGTATTGGTGAAAAGCTGAAAAGGATTGGTGAAAGTAAAATTCTCACACAGGATCAATTAAATCGGGCTTGGAATGCTCATAAAATGAGAAATAAGGTTGCGCATGAGATAGGGATTAAATTATCAGGGAAAGAAGTGGATAAGACTCTGTCTGATTTCAAAAGTACACTGCGAATTCTTGGAGTTCGGTTTTAATTTTAGATTAATTGTATTAACTGCTTGGAATATATGATTTGCGTTGGGGTGACTGGTTATTTTGGGTCTGGAAAAACAACGGCTCTTTCATATTTGAAAGATTTTGATTTCTTGTGTTTGGATTCAGATGAAATTGTTCATGAGTTGTATGAGCCAAATCGTGATGGGTGGAAAAAAATTAATGATTTTTTTGGGAATGAGTTTTTAAAAAAGAATAATGGACCGGTAAATCGGGCTAAACTTGGGAAAATCGTTTTTAATAATCCTGCTAAATTGAGGATTTTGGAAAAGATTATTCATCCACTTGTTTACAATGAAATCCAAAAAGTTTTGCAAAAAAATAAGGATACAAATGTTGCAATTGAGGCTATTAAATTTGATGAGAATAAGTTGGGGAAAAAGATTGATTATTTGATTGTTGTAGAGACAGATATGCAACTTGCTTATAAGCGTTTTGCTGAAAAACGCAATTTGACATTTGAACAGTTCAAAGGGATTTTAGAAGCTCAGAATATCCCTACAAATCCAGATTTCGTAGTTAAAAACAATGGGTCTAAAAATGATCTTAAAAAACAAATCCAAAAAATTGCTGAAAGAATAATTTCTCAAAACAGCTAATGTTTAGTAGAATATATTTCGGTGTTTAATATTAAAGTTATGTCTAAATTTGAAGCGATAATCGGGATAGAAATCCATGCACAAATATCGACAAAGTCGAAAATGTTTTGTCGTTGTGACAACGATTCTTTTGACAAGGAGCCAAATAGTAATGTTTGTGAAATCTGTATGGGGTTCCCAGGACAACTTCCAGTAGTAAATAAAGAGGCTGTGCGCAAAGGTTTGATCGCTGCGATTGCTTTAAATTGTGAAATCCCTGAATATTCAAAATTTGATCGAAAAAATTATTTTTATCCGGATTTGCCTAAGGGGTATCAAATTTCTCAATTCGACAAACCTCTTTCTGAAAATGGATTTGTTGAAATTGAAGTAGGCGATGTCATGAAAAAGATTGGGATCACCAGGTTACACTTAGAAGATGATGCCGGGAAATTAACCCACGTTGCTGGGGGATCTTTATGTGACTATAATCGGTCAGGATCTCCTTTGATGGAGATTGTGTCTGAGCCTGACATAAGATCTGCAGAAGAGGCTGTCGCTTATGCTAAAGAAATTCAGAATATTTTGCGGTTTTGTGAAAGTTCTGATGCTGACATGGAAAAAGGAATGATGCGTTTTGATGCTAGTGTTTCAATACGAGAAGTGGGGCAAACTCATTTGAATCATCGTGCGGAAATCAAGAATTTAAATTCTTTTAGAGCGCTTGGGTCTGCTATTGAATATGAAATTGAGAGACAGATTGCTTTGTATGATGTCGGAGAGGCTCCAGATAAAGACATCACTATGGGATGGGCTGCTGATAAGCAAAAAACATATTTTTTGAGAAATAAAGAAGGAGCAGATGATTATAGATTTTTTCCTGAGCCAGATATTCCACCGCTTATAAATAAAAAAGAATATGTTGATAAATTGCGTCTCGAGTCGCCAGAAATGCCTGCCGCAAAACGAAAACGTTATAGCGAGCAGTACGGGTTTTTATCTGATGATATTAGAATCCTGACTTCCGATTTGCAACTTTCGAATTATTTCGAGGAAGTTGTTTCAATGATTCAAAACCCGAAACTTGCTGTTTCATTTATCAATACGATTTTGATGCAAAGAATCAAGGAGGATCAGATTACTTTAAGTGAAAATAAAGTTACTCCTCGTATGATGGGGGAGTTGATTCAAATGATTGAACAAGGTTCAATTTCTAATAATCAAGCAAAAGCGGATGTTTTTGATGAGATGTATATTACAGGGAATGAGCCAAAAATTATTGTTGAAGCAAAAGGGCTTAAAGTTGTCAGTGATACTGGTCAAATTGAAGAAATTTGCAATCGTATCCTAGATGAAAATCCTGATGCAAAAATAGATTTAAAAAACGGGAAGGATCGAGCGTTTGGTTTCTTGGTGGGACAGGTAATGAAAGAAACAAAAGGCCAAGCTAATCCTCAGCTTGTTAGTGAAATCTTAAAGAAATTGATTTAAATATTTGGATTTAGATTCCCTGTGATTTTAGCTATTTCTTCAGCTATTTCTTGTTCATGATATTCTCTTTCTTCAGCTATTGTTTTTAGTATTTTTCCAACTCTGATTCCCCAATTTGGTTCAGTATGAGGATCTGTTTCGTGAAGGCTGTCTTCGCTTGGGAGAGTATTTGTACTTTTTTTGATAATCGCTTTAGTGTTATCAACTATAGCTGTTAATTCAGCTGTTATTTTGCGTGTTCTGTTTTCTTCAATTCTGAACATTCCACTATGAATATCTCGATTATTTTCTATATTTTCTACCATTTGAGCGCGATTTTTTAATAATGATTTTTTACTGATAAAGATTTTAATGCGAAATAAAATATGAGTCAATGGTCTTAAGTTGTATTTTGAGTTGCGGAAGTGTGATTTTCTCATTAAAATCAAAGGGAAAGGTTTAATAAATATATTAAAAACAAATTATGCTTAGCACTTCACAAGACGTTTTATTTATCGCTATTGCAGTTGCAGTCTTACTACTTACCATTTTGCTTGCTATTGCTATTTTGTATTTAATTTTTATATTACGAGATGCGAGTAAGGCCAGTTTTTATGTTCGTGATACGGCTCAAAAAATCAATGATGTGGTTTATAAGCCAATAATGATCATTCATTCTGTGATTGATAAAATTCAGCCGATTATGGAAGCTTTACATAAAAGGGGAGAAGAGGCTTTGGAGAAAAAAGCTAAGGAAGCTGAGGTGAAAAAAGCTAATAAATCAAAGAAATAATTAAAGTGCTTTTATTATTTTCGTAGGGAATTTAACAGTTGCATTGTAAATACGTCTCCATCGCGAAGGTTGTTTGATGAGTCTGTAAAACCATTCTAGGCCAAGTGTTTGCATCCATCTTGGAGCTCTCTTGTATTTCCCTGCAATAAAATCGAATGATCCTCCTATGCCAGCTGCGATTTTTACAGTTGTAAGTTTGTGTAAATTTTTCGCGATCCACATTTCTTGCGCTGGTGCTCCATATGCTACAAAAAGGATATCTGCACCAGATCGATTAATAAGATTTATGATATTTTCGCAATCGTTTTTATGTGGTGATCCTGCAAAAGTTCCAGCGATTTTCAAGTTTTGATATTTCGATCCAAGTTTTTCTCCTGCGATTTCTGCGATGCCTGGGGCAGCTCCAAGTAAAAACAATTTACTTCCATGTATTGATGCACGTTCGGCAATTTTTTGTACCAAATCAATTCCAGTCACTCTTTCTCTTAGTGCTTGTTTGAATTTATTGGGCGATATTGCAATAAGAGGTAAGCTTAATAGGGCATGTAATTTTGTGTTTTTAGCGACGATATGAGTTGCAGCCCATAAAATGCCTATGCCGTCTGGGATGTTCAAT
>JAHJMX010000042.1 GCA_018821175.1 Patescibacteria group bacterium | reverse complement strand
CCACCTTCAACATCTTTTACAGAAAGATCCATCGGTTTGCCTTCATTTTCAAACACACGCAGACCTACGATCTTAGCAATAAGTTTTTTCACATCTTGACTCGTATCTGCCTTCCCAACTCCGAGCAAGATCAAAATACCCTTATCAATAGCACCAACAATGTCCCCTTTTACCTTCACGTTAGCGCTCGATACTCTTTGAATTAAAGCTTTCATTGCTTAACGCGTATTAGTTTTCTTTTGATTGATTCTTATTTTTCAAATCCAAAACTGCATTAGACAAAATTTTCAAAAAGTTTTCCGCAGTTGAATGACTCAAATTAACCCTACTTACAACTTTAATAGTTGCAGGTTTTACATTTGGAATCATATATCCAAAATCAAAAATCATCTCGTTTTTATTTACATGAACCGAAACAGCATTGCTATAAACTCCAGCTTCTTTGTCAGCATCAAATTTTACTTGAATTTTTTGTGATGCTTGTTGATCTTCGTTTGCATTCATAATGTATTTAAATTAATTATATATTACTTACCTTACATGCTCGTTAGTTTTCCTCCAAATTGCAAGCTTTTTTCTTGGCTGCCAATTGCCCACATGCAGCTGCGATATCTTTCCCCAAACTAACTCGCACAGTTACAGGGATACGATGTGTCTCTAAAATACTCTGGAAATGTTCTATTTTTCGTTTTGGAGTGCCTTGAATATCTTTCACCTTCGTATCGTTATAAGGGATCAAATTTACATGACAAAGCTGTCCTCGAAGTAAATTTGCAAGTTCATATGCATCTTTTTCTGAATCATTGATTCCTGAAAGCATAATATATTCATATGAAATACGCCTATGTGTTTTTTCAATATATCTTTCACAAGCTTTCATTAGATCATCGAGAGGATATCTTTTCGCGATCGGCATAATACTTGCACGAACCTCTTGACTATGAGCATGTAAACTAACAGCAAGATTTACCTGTCCTCCATCTTTAGTGAATTTTTGAATGCCAGGAATAATACCAGAAGTTGAAACAGTTATGTGCCGCATCCCGATATTAAAAGTCATCTTGTCATTAAGAATATGTATGGACTTCATAACATTCTCATAATTCAAGAATGGTTCTCCCATGCCCATATACACAATATGATCAACTCTTTCTCCAGCGGCAATTAGGCGTAATTGGAAATACAAAACTTGATCAGTTATTTCTTCATAAGTTAAATTTCGCTTAAAACCAAGCTTCCCCGTTGCGCAAAATTTGCATCCCAATGTGCAACCAACTTGGCTAGAAACACAAACTGTTTTCCTACCATCTTTAAATCGCATAAGCACAGCTTCTATTTTCTCCCCATCCTGAAGTTCAAAAAGAACTTTATGAGATTTATCATGCGTTGAAATATTTTCGCTAATCACACCAATCGACATGATTGGTATATGTGCATCCAAAAACATGCGTACATCTGTAGGCAAAACGCTCATTTGGCTATAAGCCATTTTCCCTTCATTGTAGATGGCTTGAAAAACCTGATTTGCACGATATGCAGGAATGCCATTTTGTTCGAATTTTTTTCTTAATTCTTTGAGTTCAACCATATTTGTTAAGGTGTTGATGAAAATCGTACAACACAATTGTACCTCGATTTGCATTATTTGAAAGCCAAAATCGAAATATATGACTTTTGCTCTTGTAATAAAAGCTTAATATTAAAATGCATTAATTTTTTATTAGAGAAATTTACAAAATTCTTATATGTATACTCTAGTAATAACAGCCAGAAATAGTTCGTCAATATTCATAAGTAAGGGTCTTAAGTATGAAAACATACAATGTGATCCGAAGACTTTTCGTGACGATTGGGACAATACATACACCCTACATCAATATGATTGCATTATATGCAAAATAGATAATAAGGATGAAATTGATGAGAATTTGGTTGATAAATTAAGTGTTATCAGTAAGGGAAAAATGCTGTTTATAATAACAGATAATATTTTGGATAATTTTTACGAGAAATCGCAAGATAATGTCTTTTTATACAACAAAGGAATTCACTTTAGACAACTTGCCATGGAAATTAAAAAACAATTAAATAATAAACGCACAAATAATGACCAAGCGCAGCTAGAAATCGCTGATTTAAAATTAGATTTTCATACAAGAACTGCCAGACGCTTTGATAAGAATTATTATCTTCGAAATAAAGAATTCCAATTACTTGAATTTTTGATGAGACATCCAAATCAAGTTTTAACGAGACAACAAATTTTGGAAAGTGTTTGGGATAGAAATGCCTCTATTTTTACAAATACAGTTGATGTTCATATAAATACATTGAGAAAGAAGATTGATAATAAAAGTGATAAACGCATGATAGAAACAGTACATAGTATTGGCTACATCCTACATTCAAATAAAAAAGAAAATTACCCAGAGTAGTTTTAGTATTTTTGTAAACCCCAATTGCTTTTCTTGAGAGGCTTGACAAAATATAATGTAGTGGATTTTCCAGATATTGATATACTTCGTAAATATTTTTTAATTATGGATATGCAAACTACACATATTACAACCTTCCAGAATGCTCAGAAAATTGTACAAGATTTGCTTATTCTTCTTTCGCAAAAAGAAAAACATGTAATTAAAAGACGTTTCAATCTAGATAATACTTACAAAGCAACTCTAGAAGAAATTGGTAAACAATTTAATGTTACACGTGAACGTATTCGTCAAATTGAAAAGAACGCGCTAAATAAATTACAAAGGAATGTTAATAACACTGAACTAAGCTTAATTAACGAATTCATAAAAGATATTTTGAAAGAAAATGGCGGAGTAATGACTGAAAATGATATTTTTGCAAAATTAATCAGTGTTTTAAATAAAAATGATATTGAGGTAAATAAAAATGCAATTAGTCTGTCTCTTGCTTTAGAAAAAGACCTTAAAAGAATTCCAAATACAATCAATTATCATCCTTACGTTAAATTCCATCATATTTCATCACCATTAATAAAAAGTATAACTCAAAAGAGTTTAGATATTTTGCATAAAAGAGGAGACGTTGTTACAAATGCAAAAATGTTCGAGGATTTGAAGAAACATTTCAAAGACTTAAGTTCAGAACAATTAGTACAAGTAATCTCTATTTTTACCTTAGATAAGAGGTTGAAGACTACTGATGGAGGAGTTGGGTTAACAACATGGAGACATATCAATCCAAAAACATTGCGAGACAAAATTCATTTTGTTTTAAACAGGAATAAAAAACCTTTGCACTTCGTTGATATTGTAAATAAAATTTCTGAATTAAAATTTGATACTAAACGTATCAATCTGCAAGCTGTTCACAATGAACTTATTAGACATGACCAATTTATTTTAATTGGACGTGGAATTTATGCACTAAAAGAATGGGGATATAAAGAAGGAACTGTTGCAAATGTTATTGAAGAAATACTAAAAGACAACAAACCAAAATCTCAAGATGAGATTATTGCTGAAGTTTTGAAACAACGTGCTGTAAAGAAAATTACAATAATTCTCAACTTAAAAAACAAATCTCAATTCGAAAGAGTTGGACGCGAACAATATAGATTGAAAAAATAATT
>JAHJMX010000041.1 GCA_018821175.1 Patescibacteria group bacterium | reverse complement strand
TGGAATCCACAATTTTCAGCTATTTCATTAATATCTGTTAGTTCCATTTCAAAGCGCAAGTCTGGTTTATCACTACCGTATTTTGACATTGCATCATGCCATGTCATTTTTTTGAATGGTTCAAACGCGATTTTTTTATTAGGTAAAATATGTTTTGATAATTTGATTAACATATCTTCCATTAATTGGATTATATCTTCTTCGTGTATGAATGACATTTCTAAATCAAGTTGTGTGAATTCTGGTTGACGATCTCCACGCAAATCTTCATCTCTAAAACATTTTGCAAATTGAAAATATCTATCGAATGAAGATATCATCAATAGTTGTTTCAATTGTTGCGGTGATTGAGGTAGAACGTAAAAATGTCCCGGATGGATTCTTGATGGGACAACGTATTCACGACTTCCTTCAGGGGTTCCTTTTACCAACATTGGAGTTTCGATTTCTAGAAATTTCTTTTCGTCAAAATAATCACGCATGAATTTTGCAATTCTGTGACGTAGGACAACATTATTATGCAATCTTTCACGTCTTAAATCCAAATATCTATATTTCAAACGAAGTTCTTCAGCAACTTCCTTATCTTGATCCACTTCAAAAGGAGGAGTTTTTGATTCATTCAAAATCAAAGCTTTATTTACGAGCACCTCAATTGTTCCAGAATCAATATTATTATTTACCATTCCATCAGGTCTTTTTTGTACTTTTCCCTTTATTTCAAGCACATATTCTGGGCGACATTGATTCCCAATTTCATATGCATCCTTATTTTCTGGGTCGAAAACTATTTGCGTAAATCCATATCCATCACGTAAATCTATAAAAATAAGTCCTCCGAGATTTCTGCGTCTATGTACCCATCCAGAAAGTCTAACTTCTTCTCCTTCGTTTGAGTGGGTAAGTTCATTACAAGTATGTGTTCTGTACATAAAGAAATAAAGTTTATTTTAAGTATGTTTTGAATGTAATTCTTGGGAGGGGATTAGTCAATCTATCAGTTTTGCTAAGTCGGTTTTTAATTTTTCTGTTTCATTTATACCAAATGGTACTTTTATGCGTTTGATTGAACCAGCTGCACTTATATGTATTTCACAAGATGCATTCCCTTTATTTTCGAGAAGTAGATTTTTGATATTGCTTAATACACTTTGATCCGCATTTTCTGGCAGGTTAATTATAAATGCTTTTTCTGCTATTTCATTTTCTGCTTTTTCTTCTTCAGATTCTTCTTTTTCTAGGTTTGGGATCACGAATTCCATTTTTTCATCTGGCTGATATAAATTCTCTTGTTTTGCATTCTCAATCATTGTTGTTAGAGTCAATGCTTTTGCGCTATCACAAACAAATTGTATTTGTCCACGCTTATCATCGATTTTTCCTGTCATGATAACAACTCCATCTTCTTGTATTAAATGTCCAGATTCTTTGTATGCCTTTGGGAAAACTATGACTGGTAATTTACCGGTAGGTCCTTCGATTATGAATGCAGCCATGTAACTACCACTTTTTGTAAAAATTTTCCGGTATTGTGTTACTAGTCCACCAATTTTGATTTGTTTCCCAATATTTGAGCGTTTTAAGTTTTTAATTAAAGTTACTTTTCGACCGAAATATTTAGTGAGGCCCTGTAATGGATGACTTGAAACATAAAGCCCTAAATATTCTTTTTCCCACTTTAATTTTTCAAGTTTAGTTGCTGGTTCAACTTGTTTTAGTTGAAATGACATTTCCTCAGGTTCCTGCGTGTCTTCTTCCAACATACCAAAAATGTCAGTTTGTCCTTCGACCTTTGTTTTATGATAAAACTTTGCATAATTCGAAATTTCATCAACACTTTCTCCGATTTGTTTTTTGTCACCAAATTCATCTAAGGCTCCACTATAAGCCAAAGCTTCAATTAATTTTTTGTTTAGAATTTTTTGTGGGACTCGATTTATGAAATCTTCTAAACTTTTGAATTGACCTTCTCCACGGGTTTCAATGACTGCACTGGCTGGGTTATTCCCAATACCTTTGATAGCAGCAAGGCCAAATCTTATTGTGTTTTCATCTTTATATGTGAAATTCCTAAAAGATTCATTTATAGATGGTGGCAAAACTTTAATTCCCATTTTTTCGCATTCTTGAATTTCCAAAACTATTTTTTCTGTATTTCCATAATCACTGCTCATCAAAGCAGTCATAAACTGCGTTGGATAATTTGCTTTCAAATAAGCTGTTTGATATGAAATCATTGCATAACAAGTTGCATGAGCTTTATTGAAACCATAACCAGCAAAAGGTTCGATAACTTTTTCGAACACTTCAATTGCGAATTTTTCATCATGACCTACGTTTATTGCGCCTTCTATGAATTTTTTGCGCTGTTCTTGCAGTAACTTTGGAATTTTCTTTCCAACGGCTTTACGCAACAAATCTGCTTCACCAAGTGAAAATCCGGCAAATTTCTGTGCTATTTGTAAGATTTGTTCCTGATAAATCGCAACACCATTAGTTTCATTTAAAATTTCCTTAAATGTAGGATGTAAATATTTTACAGAAGATGGTTTGTGCTTACCTCTGATATATTGCGGAATCCACTCCATTGGTCCAGGTCTATATAGTGAAATCATCGCAATAATATCTTCGAATGTATTTGGCTTGAGTTCTTTCAAGTATCGTCTCATTCCAGCAGATTCAAGTTGAAAAACGCCAGAAGTTTCTCCTTTTTGAAATAATGTGAAGGTTTCACTGTCATTTAGGGGTATATGCTCAAGATTAATCTCTACATCTTTGGTTCTTTTGATGATTTTGACTGCCGTTTCAAGAATTGTGAGGTTTCGTAATCCGAGGAAATCCATTTTGAGCAAGCCAATTTCTTCGATTGGCTTCATTGAATATTGCGTGATAACAGCTTCTGGATCGGCAGGGGAGCGTTGCAATGGTGAATTCCCGATTAAAGGCTTATCGGAAATTACAACGGCGCAAGCATGTGTTCCCGCATGTCTTACAGTTCCATCCAATTTAGAACCAATATCAAGAAGTTTTTTTGCGCGTGGATCGTCATTGTATATTGCTCTTAAATCTTTATCATTTTTTACTGAATCTTTTAGTAGCGCATGTTTTCCAAGAATTGTTGGTGGGATAAGTTTTGCAATTGCATCTACTTCAGGATAAGGGTAACCAAGTGCTCGTCCAACATCACGCACAACAGCTTTTGCTGTCATTTTCCCGAATGTAATAATTTGAGCAACATTCTCGCGTCCATATTTTTCAACTACATATGCTAAGACTTCATCACGCCTATTATCTGCGAAATCGATATCGATATCAGGCATTGATACTCGGGCTGGATTCAAGAACCGTTCAAAAATAAGCCCGTATTTTAGCGGATCAACCTCTGTAATATTTAATGTGTATGTTATAACAGATCCAGCTGCGGATCCGCGGCCAGGACCAACCAAGATTTTATGATCTTTGGCAAACTTAACAAAATCGTGAACTATCAAGAAATATGTATTAAACCCCATCTTGTCGATCATTTCTAGCTCATAATCTAATTGTTTTTTTGCGGCTACCTGTTCTTCTGGGGCATATTTTTTTTGTATACCTTCTTCACAGAGCTGTCTTAAATAATTTTTTGGACTTTCATTTTGTGGCGCAGGGAAATTTGGGAGTAAATTCTGGTCAAGTTTGATTTCTACATTACATTTTTTGGCTATTTCCAATGTATTTTCAATTGCTTCCGGATTATTTTGGAAAGCAGCTCTCATAACTTCTGGAGATTTCATCGAAAAATCTCCGTTGTAACGCATGCGATCTTCATCAAGAACGGATTTTCCTGTTTGTATACAAAGCAAGACATCGTGGACTTCGCGATCATCTGTGTGTACGTAATGTGAATCATTTGTTGCTATTAATGGAGCCCCGGTTATTTTTGAAAGTTCGGCAAGTTTTTTATTAACTATTATTTGTCTTTCGATTTCCGGGTGATCTTGCATTTCAAGATAAAAATCTTCTTTTCCAAATATTTCTTGATATTCCTTAATAACCTCAACTGCTTTTTCTTCATCCTCTTGCATTATAAGGCGGGGAATTTGCCCAGCTAAACATGCAGTAGATGCAATGAGCCCTTTGCTATGGGCCTTTAACAGACCGAGGTCGACTCGAGGCTTGTAATAAAACCCTTCTAAATGTCCTTTTGAAACTAATTCAAGTAAGTTGTGGTAACCTTCTTGGTCCTTTGCTAGGAGGATAAGATGGTAAGGTTTGCTATTTTGTCCATTATTTTTTTCGAATCGCGATTCTGGAGCAACATAAACCTCACATCCAATAATCGGTTTTATGTCAGCCTTTTTTGCAGCCTTATAAAATTCAACTGCACCATATAAAACCCCGTGATCGGTTAGTGCCACGGCTGGAGATCCACTTTCTTTAGCAGCTTGAACAATATCTTCTGGTTTCCCGAAGCCATCCAATAGGCTGTAGTGACTATGCACATGTAGGTGCACAAATGACATCGAGAATTGGTTTATATGATTCGGCTAAAAAGCTTTTTGGTACCGAGGAGAGGACTCGAACCTCCACGGGTTGCCCCACTAGCTCCTAAGGCTAGCGTGTCTACCAATTCCACCACCCCGGCACATCAAAGCGAATAAAAACTAACAAAATAGACAATTTGAGTCAACGTTTACTTTGATAAAATACATGTAAGCGAATTGACAAAACTTCATGTTCAGGTTGAATGCATTAAATGATTTGACAAATGTGGAAATGTGGGATAGTATTGCTCCCAATTTGATAGAAGTTCTCTTTACAAGAATTTTGCACTAATATCAATTTTCTTGCTTGACATATGAAATGATAAACAATATGTTAAGTACACTTTAAATCATATACACTAAACAGTCACCTTAGATGAACACATCTGCTAACCAACAAGGCTCTAGAAGCGTATCAATTAGTAAACTAAATTTATCTGAAGTTCTTGAGGATATGTTCCTTGTATTGAGCGAAAAGGAAAAAGATGTGATTGTTAAGCGTTTTAGCTTGAATAATAGACCTAAAATGACTCTTGAGAGGATTGGACAAGAGTTTTCAGTTACTAGAGAAAGAATTCGACAAATTGAAAAAATAGCCTTAGGGAAACTTAGACGTACAGTTAAAAGCACTAAGCTTAGTGATATCAGTGCTCTTGCTGTTGAAATTATGGAAAATAAAGGCGGAGTAAGTACAGAAACTGGCTTAATTAGCGATATTTTAAATACAATTAGTAGTAGTCAAGAAGTTGATGCTCATATTATTCAGCTTTCTTTGAATATTACTCCTGAACTTGAGAAGACAGACAAAAGTAACCTATTTTTCCCATTTTGGAGACTTACAAATATTAAAGCAAAAGAGGTTCAAATTATTGTAAGTGAGGGGATTTCAGTTTTGAAGAAGAAAAAAAATGTAATGGACAATAATGAGCTTGCTGGACAAGTTCAAAAATTGATTATAGAGAAAAATATTAAAGTACCTGATACAACTATCATATCTTCACTTGAAGTAGATAGAAGAGTCAAGAAGCTTAAAGATGGATTTGGTCTTATGACTTGGCGTCATATCAATCCACGAAGTATCCGTGATAAAGCGTATATTGTGCTTAAAGATACAGATAAACCACTTCATTTCATTGAAATTGCAAACAAAATTTCAGAAGCTGGTTTTGATAAGAAAGTTGTTACAACTCAAGCGGTTCACAATGAACTGATTAGATATGATCAATTTGTATTAGTTGGTCGTGGTCTTTATGCACTAAAAGAATGGGGTTTTAAAAAAGGAACAGTTGCTGATGTTATAGAAGATTTGCTTGGAAAGAAAAGTCAAATGAGTAAACAGGAAATTATTCAAGGGGTTTTGAAACAAAGACAAGTTAAGAAGGGGACAATATCTTTGAATCTTCAAAAGAATGAACATTTTGTGCGTGTTGGACGTGCGATGTATGCTCTTAATAATAAGTTGAAGAAATAACATCTTTTCTTAAGTTTATGATGACGGATTGTCTTTTTTGTAAGATTATCAATAAAGTCGTTGATTCAGAAATAGTATATGAAGACGATATTTGTTTTGCTTTTAAGGATATTAATCCTAGAGCGCGTGTACATATTTTGATTGTTCCACGAAAACACATTTCTACCATTGCTGATATGGAAGAAGGGGATGAGCAAATAATTGGTCATCTTGTTAAAGTTGCGAAAGAAATTGCAGAAAAGGAGAAATGCAAAAGTTACAAACTTCTATTTAATGTCGGTCGCGAAGCTGGGCAAATCATTTTCCACATCCATTTGCACTTGATGGGTAATTAATTGATCACTCCTTGCAATAACATCCATGACGTTATTACGATTATGATCGTAAGAATAACCATTGCTATTCCTTCTTTTAGTTTTTTCTTGCTCTTCATCCATTCTAAGTAAGCGCCAATTCCGAATAATAAAATGACTGTTAATATTTGTCCTACTATTGCTTCTGTAGTGCAAGGGTCGAATTTAAACCTACAACCAAAAGTTCCAGAAATGATTAAAAACAAGCTAATTGCCTGAAAAGGCATAAATATAATTAAATAAATTGTCGCGATAATTAAATTTTGATCCCTAAAATTTATTCCAATAGAGGGTATTAAATTAGGAAGAAATAATCCGATTAATGCAACAAGTGCGCCAATTATTCCACCTTTAAGCCAAGTTGGTAAGTTTTTCCAGAATTCAAGTTTCATAAATAATTTGGTTACATTCCAATTTCTAGCGAAATATCTATCGGTTCGATTTTTTGAGTGAGTGATCCCATTGAGATTATGTCGATTCCAGTTTTTGCATATCTTTCAATATTATTTTCATTAATCCCACCAGATGCTTCAAATATCAAATTGTCGTAAAGCGCTTCTTCACGTAATTTTCTGAGTAATTGTTCTATTTTGAGTGGGACGATATTGTCGAACATCATAATTGCAGGACTTGGGATTTTTTTTGCTGTTTGTAATTTCACTAAAAGTTTTGCAGTTTCAATTACTTGATCTGGATCATCAATCTCTATTTCGAAGAATTTGTATGGTTTTTTTGGAGGTATAAAATTTTCGAATAATTTCACAGGAGAATTTTCGAAAAATGCCAAATGATTATCTTTGATCAAAATTGCGTCTGAAAGATTCAAACGATGAGTCCCTCCGCCGCCCAAAAAAGTTGCACGTTTATCTAAAAGCCCCCAAGTTGTTTTTCGTGTTGGGACAATACATACATTTGGGTTTGCTTTGTTTGCAATTTCGATAATTCGGCTCGTCTTAGTTGCGATTGAACTCATATGCGAAATCAAATTCAAGACAATTCTTTCTACTTTAAGAATATCTTTAATATCTCCTACTATTTCCATAATCATGTCGTCTTTGGCAAAGAAATCACCATCTCGTAATCGTTGAGTGATTTCTAAATTTTTTATTTGTGGTTTAAAAGCTGAATCACTTTCCATTAAAAAATAATTTATTTCGTCCCCTCCAGCTAAAATACCACCTTCATTAGCATAAATTCGCGCTGTGACTTTTTTTGGTTCATGAATTATGCTGTCTGTTGTAATGTCACCATTTTCTTGTAAATCTTTTTCTAGTTCCAGAAAGGTATAACGGAAAATCCATTGTTTATATAAGCTGTTTTTGGAATTCAACTGATTGCTCTGGTTATACAACTCTTGTACAATTTGAGCACGATCTTTAATCATGATATTATTTTTTGCGTACGAATGAGTTTTTATCTGTTACTTTTATAACATGCTTCCAGAAAAGTATAAAGCCATTTCCGATGAACAGGCGATCTTAAAAATCCGCCATTTAAAAGCGCTGCTTGGAAAGGATGTGTTTATTTTGGGGCATCATTATCAACGTGATGAAGTTATACAATTTGCAGATGCGACAGGGGATTCCCTTGGGCTTTCTCAGGAGGCTGCAAAAATTAATTCAAAATATATTGTTTTTTGTGGGGTTAAATTTATGGCAGAGACAGCGGATATCGTTACTGCGGATAATCAAAAGGTAATTTTACCTGATTTGGCTGCCGGATGCCCAATGGCGGATATGGCAAATGAATATCAAATCCAGAAGGCTTGGGATGAAATTGCGCAAGTTGTTGCAGATATTAGCAATGTTGTTCCAGTTACTTATGTGAATAGTGCTGCAACAGTGAAAGCTTTTTGCGGAGAGAATGGCGGGCTTACTTGTACTTCATCAAATGCTGGGAAAGTTTTGGATTGGGCTTTTAATCAAGGGAAACAAGTATTCTTTTTCCCAGATAGATATTTGGGAACTAATACCGCAATGAGACTTGGTTTAAAGGATAAAGAAATTGTTTTATGGAATAGAGAAGAGGATTTCGGAGGACTTTCGCCCGAAAAAATCAAAACCGCAAAAATTATTACTTGGGATGGGTACTGCCCTGTACATAAACGTTTCGAGAGTGCAAATTTAGATTTATTACGTGAAAAATATCCTGATTTGCGCGTAATTGTACATCCGGAAGTCCCAGAATCGCTTGCCATTCAAGCTGATGAAATAGGATCTACTAGTTATATAATAAAAGTTGTTTCAGAAGCGCCAGATGGATCTATTTTTGCCGTTGGAACAGAAGCTCATTTGGTTTCGCGTCTTGCCAAAGAATATCCTAACAAAAGAATACTTAGCCTTAATGTCCCTACTTGCATGTGTGCGACAATGGAAAGAATTTCTCCGCAAAATTTACTTTGGATTTTGGAAAGTTTGGCAGAAGGGAAAGTTGAAAACCAAATTATTGTGCCAAAAAACATTAAAGAAAAAGCCTTGATTGCAATAAATAGCATGTTTGAGCTTTCTTAAAGTTTTCGTTTTTGCCTTCTTTCTCGAACGTATTTGATCCACAGATCCTTAACCATATCAGCTGCTCCATGAGCAAGGGATGAAAGTATTTCACGAAGCTGTCTTAAGCGTCTCATTAAGTTATTTAAATTGTGGGCATCGATTGTCCCATTTTTCTTCATAACAAAATCTATTTTTTTCTTTAGGAAATCAATTTCTTTCTCAAGTTCCTTGCGCACTTCCTTCTTCATATTCTTGATTCGCGGAAGATTGAGCTCATAATTGCTTTGTACTACTTTTTGTCCATTTTTACTTCCATTCCCGTAATTATCTTTTTGTGCTCGATTTTTTTCCGAAATTTCACCTGAAGTCATTTCTTCGCCTTCAAGGATTTCTTCAGCTTCAAGCCCTACAGAAATTTTTGTTTCATGCAGTTTTGTCTCATCTCTTTCAAGTGGACTCTTGGTTTTTTCCTGAGGAGTAAAGTTGAATTGCTCAGGTGCTGTATTTTTTAGATTTTGATCAGTCATTTTGAAGAATCTATTAACCCGTATATCATACCATGAAACAGCCCTTTAATCAATTTGGCAATAAGCTATAAATATTTCGATTTTTATGCTATATAATTATAGAAATCTCATGTTGCCCAAACTTTTTGCAGGGCCATTATAACCAAACAATACTGTGAAAGAAATAGAAAAGGCTTATGAGGCTAAAATGTATGAAGATTCTATATATAAAATGTGGGAAGAATCTGGAATATTTAGCCCAAAAGTTGATCCAAATAAAAAACCATTCACAATTTCAATGCCACCTCCAAATGCGACAGGAGTTTTACACTTGGGGCATTCGTCTATGTTAGCGCTTGAAGATGCAATGATTAGATATAAAAGAATGCAAGGGTTTTCTGCTTTGTGGTTGCCTGGCACTGATCATGCTGGGATTGCAACTCAGAATCGTGTGGAGAAAAATCTTTTGGCAAAAGGAATAACTCGCCAGGATCTTGGACGCGAAAAATTCTTAGAAGAAGTGGATAAATTTGTCGAAAAATCTAGAGGAACTATTAGAAGCCAAATCAGAAAAATGGGAGCTAGTTGTGATTGGAGTAGAGAAAGATATACCCTTGATGAAGGGCTCTCTAGAGCTGTTCGTGAGGTTTTCAGTCGGATGTATCATGATGAACTAATTTATCGTGGGAGTCGGATCGTGAATTGGTGTCCACGTTGTGGGTCTACTCTTGCAGATGATGAAGTAGAGTATCAAGAGCAAAATGCAAAACTTTACCATATTAAATATCAAGTTAAAGATAGTGATAAATTTGTCGTTGTTGCTACTGTTAGACCCGAAACAATGCTTGGAGATAGTGCAGTTGCTGTTAATCCAAGTGATGATCGCTACAAAGATTTGATTGGGAAAATTCTAATTTTACCTTTGCAGGGAAGAGAAATCCCTATTATTGCTGATGAGCATGTTGACCTCGAATTTGGAACTGGAGCACTTAAACTTACACCAGCACATTCAATTGTTGATTGGGAAATTGGGAAGAAACATGGGCTTAAAGAATTTCAAGTTATTGATGAAGAAGGTAAAATGACAAAATCAGCTGGAGAAAAATATGCTGGTTTATTTGCAAAAGAAGCTCAAAAACAAATTATTGAAGATTTAATCGAGCAAGATTTGCTCGTGAAGACTGAAGAGTTGGCAAATAAACTTTCAGTTTGTTATAGATGTAAAACTGCAATTGAGCCACTGATTTCTAAACAATGGTTTGTTTCTGTTGATAAGCCAATTATTCAAGATGGTGATAAGAAAAAGAGTTTGAAGGAAAAAGCGATAGAAGTTGTTCGTAATAAGGAAATTGAAATTATTCCTGAACATTTTGATAAAACGTATTTTAATTGGATGGAAAATTTGCATGATTGGTGTATTTCTCGTCAACTTTGGTTTGGACATCAAATCCCTGTCTGGTATTGCGATGATTGTTCCGAAGTTATTGTTCAAGCTGATGAACCATCTAAATGTACAAAGTGTGGAAGTGAAAAATTGACTCGTGATCCTGACGTACTTGATACTTGGTTTTCATCTGGATTATGGACTTTCTCAACACTTGGTTGGCCTGAGAGAACTACTGATCTTGAATATTTTCATCCAACGTCTGTACTTGAAACCGGCTATGACATTATTTTCTTCTGGGTTGCTAGAATGATTTTAATGACAACATATGCGCTTAATACAATTCCGTTTGAAAAAGTTTATTTACATGGATTAATTCGAACCCGTGAAGGTAAAAAAATGTCTAAATCAAATCCGGAAAGTTGTATCGATCCACTTGATATGATTGATAAATATGGGACAGATGCGCTTCGTTTGAGTTTTTTGATTGGATCAACTCCTGGTAATGATATGCGCTTATATGAAGAAAAAATCGCAGGTTATAGAAATTTTGTAAATAAAATTTGGAATGCATCGAGATTTGCATTGATGAATATTGATAACGAAGCATTCGAGAGTCCCTTTACTACAGATGATATAATTTCACGAGCAGATAAGTGGATTTTAACTAAACTCCAATATTTAATTAAAGATGTTACTGAAGATATGGAGAATTTTAGATTTTCTGATGCTGGAACAAAAATTTACAATTTCACTTGGTGCGAATATTGTGACTGGTATTTAGAAATAAGTAAGGGGAAACATTTGAACCCGAAAGTTCTTTTACATGTTCTTGAAGATGTTCTCAAATTAATCCATCCTTTTATTCCATTTGTTACTGAAGTGCTTTGGGGAAACTTGAATAAAGATAAAATGCTTATTGCAGAAAGTTGGCCTGTGTTTAGTAAGGATTTACTTTTTGTGGAGGAAGTTGAAGAAATGGAGATTTTACATCAAATCATTTCAGATATAAGAAGTGTACGAAGTGAATATGGTGTTGAACCAGGCAAAAAAATTCATGCAACTATTTATTCTGGTAAGTACAAAAATTTCCTTGAAGAGAAAAAAGAACCGCTTATGCGAATGGCGCGTATTGAGAATTTAACTATTTTGGAAAGTGGCGATAAAATTGATCATGCTGTGTGTGTTTTTGTTGGTAATGTTGAAGTTTATTTGCCACTTCAAGAGCTTGTGGATGTGGAAAAAGAAAGGGCGCGATTGCAGAAAGAACTTGATAATATCAAACCTTTTGCAAAGAGTTTGGAGTCAAAATTGAAAAACCAAAGTTTTGTATCAAACGCACCAGAAGCAGTTATTGAAAAAGAAAAGAAAAGACTTTTTGAAGTTCAACAACAAATAGAGAAATTTGAAAAACAGTTAAACGAACTTTAATTTCTATTGGAACATTACAATGCATTCTTTGTGTGAGAATTGCATTTTAGTGTTATTTCCTGTTATAATTAGCGGATAAAACATTTTTATAAGCTTATGGATTTAGACCAGGAAATTCAAAAAATAAATCAACATATTTTAGCGGGGCAATTTCGTAGTGCTTATACTTTGTGCAATAAGATGCTTTTAAATTTTCCTGAAAATCGTAGGCTTCAAAAACTCCAATATGAAATTGAAAAAACAGCATTTAAGCAAAATGTAGAAAGTGTGAAAAAAGATTTAAAATACTAAAACCGCTTTGGAGCGAGAAAAAATACGCTGAATTAGTCGAAAAATTACAGGTTTTACAAAGTTATGTGCCAGGTTATAGACCGGTAGAGAATGAATTGCATAAAGCTTCACAGCTTTATCAAAAACAGCTAATTGTAGAGCAAAAGGCTTTCTTGGATAAATATATGAAAGATATAGAAGATAAAATTTCAATACAAAATTTCCGTGAAGCGATCATATTGCTTAAAAAGGTGCTAGATGTTGTTCCTAGGTACCAAAGGGCTGAAAGCATGCTTGCAAAGGCAAAGGATTTGCTTATTGATCAAGAACTTGAAAAAGAAAAAGACCTTCTTAGAAGTAAAAAATTTAAAGAAATCGAAATTTTGCTAAAAAAATTGCTTGAAATTAATCCAGCGAGCGAAAAAATTAAATCTATTTATAGAAAAGCGGCAAAGAGGGAAGAGCTAACATTGGAATTTGCTAAAAAGGATTTTACGTATCAGTCTTATGAAAATATTCTAATTTTGTATCAAAAGAAAAAGTATGAAAAAACGATTGATAGTTTGTATGAACTTTTAAGTGTTGATCCAGATAATATAAAGGCAAAGGAATTGCTTGTAAAAGCCGAAAAGAAATTTGATTCCAATTTAACTAAAGAAGTCATCGTTAAAATAGGGGAG
>JAHJMX010000040.1 GCA_018821175.1 Patescibacteria group bacterium | reverse complement strand
TTCGGTACTACTGACGCGTTTCAAAAAATCTGAATGCTTTTTATCTGGAAAAAAACAAATGCCCTGACTTTCACGTTTTTTTGCAACTTCATGAAATCCAAATTTTTCAGCCAACTTCTTTACTTTTTTCTTTGTCATAGCCCCAACTGGGAAAAGTACATGCTTCAATTTTTCTTGAGTCAAAGTATACAAAAAATAACTTTGATCCTTCACTTCATCCTTCCCCATGTAAAGCTCCCACACATTTTTACCTTTTTTCTTTTTTTTCTTTACTCTCGCAAAATGTCCAGTTGCAACAAAATCAGCACCAAGTTGCTTCATTCTATCCAACAAAAACCCGAATTTAATATGTTTATTACATTGCACACATGGGTTTGGTGTTTGGCAAACCGCATAAGTATCAACAAAATCATCAACAACTTTTTTCTTGAATTTTTCAGAAGCATTCAAAATATAAAATGGCATATCGAGCTCGCCGGCAATCCGCCTAGCCATATTAGCCGACTCTAAACTACAACATTTATTTTGTGGAAATTGAGCAAGTTGATTAGCTTCAAAAGCAGTCGGATCAGTCCAAAAATTCATATAAACACCAATGCATTCATATCCGTCTTTCTTTAAAAGCGCAGCCACAACAGAAGAATCAACCCCTCCAGACATTGCAACAAGTACCTTCCCTTTTTTCTTTTTTTTACCTCTACTAATTTGACCTATCGTCATATTTATGCCATTATCTGAGCTACAGGGATATCCCGTGTAGGCTAACTTTTTTCATCTCACATGATATGGCAAATCCCAAAAAAGTAAATATAGAAAGGGAAATCGAGGAGATTATTGCTGAAGTTAAACAATATCTTCCGGATTTTGATGAGAAGAAGTTTTTGAAGGCCTTTGAATTTGCCAGAAACGCACATGCGGATCAACTCAGAAAAGACGGCACAACTCCTTATATTTGGCATCCAATTGAAGCTGTTAAGATTTTGGTGGGCCTAAGGGTAGACGAAGCGACTTTGATTACAGCTTTGTTGCATGATGTGCCGGAAGATACAAACCGAACACTTAATGAAGTTGGGAAATTATTTGGTGAAAAAGTGGCTTTTTTAGTCGATGGAGTTACGAAATTATCGAAAGTCCACTACAAGTATCACATGGAGGAAAGGCAAGTTGAATCTCTCAAGAAATTACTCATACATAGTGCTAAAGACCCCCGAGTTATCTTGGTCAAGTTGGCTGACCGATTACATAACATGAGAACCCTCGATAATGTAAATCCGACGAAGCGCCTTCGTATTGCAAAAGAAACAATTGAAATTTATGTTCCAATTGCAAATTTGCTTGGAATTTCAGATCTAAAGAGAACACTTGAAGACCTTTGTTTCAAATATCTTTTGCCTACAGATTACAAAAGAATTACTGAGCATATTGAAGATAATCAAGTCAAACAAAAGAAAACACTTGAAACAACAATAAAAATCATAGAAAAAGAGCTAGCAAAAGCTAATATCAAAACGCTGAAGCTTTCTGGAAGACAAAAGACCCCATATAGCATTTTCAAAAAAACAATCAGGAAAAACAAAGAAGTTGATGAATTGGAAGATTTGCTGGCACTACGTATAATTGTAGAAACCGAAAGAGATTGTTATCTCGCTCTTGGAATCGTTCATTCGATTTTTAGGCCAAAACCAGGACGATTCAAGGATTATATTGCAGTCCCAAAACCAAATGGATATCAAAGTTTACATACCGTAGTTTTTGGAGTTAAAGGTGAAATTACTGAATTCCAAATCCGTACTGAAAAAATGCATATCGATGGGAAGTATGGTATTGCCGCACATTATTTCTATAAAGATGATCAATATAAAAATGAGAAACAGAGCGAAAAAAATTATCGACAACAACACTCACAATGGGCAGAAAAAATCCTTGAATATCAAAAAGCAAATTATAATGCAGAACATTTCCTAGAAGCTCTCAAAATTGATATTTTCCATGATAGAATTTTCACATTTACTCCAAAAGGAGACAGCATCGATTTGCCATCTGGGGCAAGCCCTATTGATTTCGCATATGCAATCCACACAGAAGTTGGAGATAACGCAATTAAAGCAAAAATAAATGATGTAATTGTTCCTTTAACAACAACTCTTAAAACAGGAGATGTCATTGAAATTATTACTTCAGATAAACAAAAAGGGCCAGAGCGTGAATGGCTTATTTTTA
>JAHJMX010000039.1 GCA_018821175.1 Patescibacteria group bacterium | reverse complement strand
TTGTCCTTGAGCTTTTAGCTGACGCTCTAATTCAAATGTTGTTCCTAAAACTGCATCAGAAATATTAAACCTAGTATGGTTAGTTAATGCATTTTTATTAAAAGTTTCTACAATATCAACGTCCAAATTACTTACGTCTGTTATCTCAGCGCGAGTTAATGTTTGTAAGCTTTCTATTATTTTTCTTGAACATGCTTCTAGTATTTTTGCAGAACTAATAATTTGTTGAACCGTATCAATGTCAGTTATATCCTCGCGGTGATTTTCTATCGCATGCGTGTACCCTTCATTTATACGTGCGCATTCATCAGCGATTTTAATCAGTCCACTCAATTCAAATCTAACCCCATTTTTATCATTATTCTCTGGCATGATTTATTAAGTTAAAAAATAACTTTGTGTTGTTAGGTTTTACCAACAACGATAATTACAACCCAATTAAAGCGAGTAAAGTCATTTTTGTCAAGGCCAAATTCCATCGTTGGGCTTAAATCGCTTTTGGCAAACTTAAATTGCAAGTTTGGATTTTACAAACTTTAAACAAACAAAAAGCAATTTTGTTTCACTATTTCAATTTTAAATACCAAGTTCTTTTCCCAGATCATTAATGATTGAAGCCGTTGGTTTATTTTTCCACTCATAATTTGATGTAAGTCCGTCTATCCAAATTTTAAGTAAATTTTCTGTGCATTTCCAAAACATTTCTGGCGTTTTTTGTTTATATGTCGACAAAATTATTGGTAAAAATGCAAATTCTTCTTCTTCATGCATATGTTTTGTGGTGTCAAAATCTTTACGTATAGCCAATGTTTTCACAATTGATTTTATAATTTTCATGTTTTTATTCTTGAGTACATCACGATTAATCGTTTCTGAAATATAATTTGAATTTTGTAAAAATATTTCTCGTAAAATTGGTGTATTTATCAAGAAAAACAAATTACCAATCATTATTTCCAGTAATTTTTCTTTTTCACCTTTTTGAATATCCCCTAGTGCAGTTTGTGTATATTTCATTTTTTTCTCAAAATATTCATTGATAATTTTATTATATAAATCATCTTTATGTTGAAAATATAAATAAAAAGTTCCTTTAGCTATGTTTGTAGTTTTGACAATTTCATCAACGGAAACTTTTTTATATCCATACTTGCTAAATAATTTCTCTGCAGCTTGTAAAATTGTAGTTGCTTTATCTAGTTTTTCTTTATTTGTAGACATGAGAGATAGTTAAAAAATATCGCGAACCTTTTCCTCGTTTACAATTGCATTATAGAAAATAGGAACCATTACAAGAGTTAATATCGTTGAACATGTTATTCCTATTGCGATTGTCCATGCAAGATCACCCCACATTTCATTTGTAAATGCTAAAGGCAAAACTCCTGCCGCTGTTGTTACTGTTGTCAAAATAATCGGTTGCAAACGTTCTCCTCCAGATATAATTACCGATTCTAATTTTGGTACACCGTTTCTTATATTTTGATTAATTCGATCAATAAGTACGATTGCATCATTTACTACAACCCCGGCCAATGCGACAATCCCAATAAATCCTGGGAATGAAAAATTTCGTCCAAGCAATGCTAGCCCTACGAATACTCCGATTAGAGATAATGGCAATGTCATAAGGATAATCAGAGGCTGTCTATAAGAATTAAATTGTAAGACTAAAATTACAACAATCATAAAAATTCCTAAAATCATTGCTTGTCCAAGACTTTGGAAAGATTCCATAGTTGATTCTTGTTCTCCTCCAACTTTCCATGTAATTCCTAGTGGCAAATTTAATGTTTTTGCCTTTTCTTCAAATTGCTGGATTACTTCAACGGCTAAAACATCTATTTCTGTATATCCGCTAACCGTTAATACACGATTTGTTTCTTTATGCCGTATCGTTGTAATTGCAGGGAAAAGTTCAATATCAGCAAGATCAGAAACAGGGATAGTTCCTTTTGGGGTTTGAATTTGTAAATTTTTAATTTGAGCTATATCTTGCGGAGCATTGCGACAAATCGTTTTGCGATCACGTATTTCAAGGAGTTTTGTTTGTTTATCGTTTTTACATTCGTCTGTCCTGAAATCTAGGGCAATAGTTATTGGAGTTTCTTTTCCGTTACGCAAAATTTTTATTGAATTATTTCCATAAACAGCAGTACGTAATTCCATTGCAACCGATGTTGCGGTAACGCCATAATAATTTAATTGATCACGTTTTAATGTGAAATGGAATTCTCCAGTCCCAGTCTCCGTATTGCTTGTTACATCTCTAGTCCCCGGAATGCTTTCTATGGCATTTATTATTGTGTTTGCACTAGCATTTAATGAATCTATATTTTCTCCAGTGATTTCAATCTCAATTGGCGCTCCAGACGGAGGGCCTGCAGCGATTTCTCTCACTTCAACCTTTGCGTCAGTTATTGTTTTAATGTTTTCACGTAAAATATCTGCAATTTCATAACTTTTTAAATCACGCGTTTCTTTATCATTAAGATTTACAGTAATAGTTGCGACATTACTTCCAGCCCCACCACCGGCACCACTTAAACGGCTTGATGATGAAGATCCGGCTTTTCCTATAATAGTAAGGAAGTTATCTACTTCTGGTAATTCTTCAACCATTTTTTCAACTGTTTCTGTGACCCCAGATGTTTCTTCAAGTTTTGCTCCAGACGGTAATTCTATATTTACATTGAAATAGCCTAAGTCGATTTTTGGGAACATTTCTACTTTTAAAATCCCGGCAATTGGCAACATCATTGACGCGACAAAACTTATGAGCATACCAAGCACCCAAACGCGTTTTTTATTTTTTGAATTTAAAACTATGCGAATTTTTTCCAAATACCATTTTCTCAAAGGATCAACCAAATAGCTTAAATAAGGTTTCCGATTTTTTTTCTTTGCATTTTCATGATCGTGATTTTTGAAAACGTGGGCTGCAACTGCCGAAAGTAAAAAAATAGCTATAAATAAAGATGAGAACAGAGTTAGAACTATTGTTATTGGAATATGTTTTGTGAATTCTCCCATAATTCCAGTCATTAGCATCATAGGGAAAAATACAGCAACAGTAGTTAGAGTTCCTGAAATCAGTGGGGCTCTATATGTTTTAATAGCAGCCAAAGCTGCATCTCTTCCATTCATTCCCCTTTCTTTAACATACTCATATACTCCTTCCATGATTACGATTGACGTATCAACGATAAGCCCCAAAGAAAGGATTAAAGAAAAAAGAACAAGTGTATTCAACGTTTCGCCAACAAAACTAAGTCCTATAAATGCAAGCAAGAAAATAAGTGGGACTGTAAGCCCAACAAGTAATGCTTCTTTAATCCCAAGGGCCAAAAATAAAACTGCAAAAATAATAAATACAGTTTGTAATCCGCTTCTCCCAAGAGTCTGTATGTCTTCACGGATATATTCAGATTCATCATTTGTTATTAATATTTTGATATTTGGAGGTAAATTTTCTGTTTTATATTTTTCTACTTCTGTTTTAACTTTGGTTGTCATTTCTGTGATATTTGCACCGGTTTTTTTCTTAACTTGTAAGGTGATTGAATCATTGTAAGCATTATCTTCAGAGGTATATATTCGAGCTTGAGAGGTACTTTCAGAAAAAGCTTCTCGAACTTCTGCAACATCGCGCAAAAAAACATTTTGATTTCCACGAGTCGCAATTGGTAACGCAAGTAAGTCCTCGGCTGAATCAAATTGGCCTTTTATAGACGCCTGATAATAGTATCCGTCTGTCAAAATACTTCCGACCGGGAAATCGATATGATTAGACGAAATAACGTTTACTATTGAAGACAGAGATATCCCGTATCCTTCTAATTTCTGGATATCAACGAGAATTTGCATTTCTTCACTCTCAAGTCCCGAAAGCAAAACTTCAGACACGCCGGACATTCCTTCCAGCATATCCTGTAAATCTTCTCCATAACGCTTAAGATCATCTGGAGGAAGATTTGCAAGTAACGAAACGGCAATAATAGGACTGTCACTTAATGAAATCTCGATAACTACAGGGTCACTGGCATCATCTGGTAGACTATTTTTTGCATTGTCTACCTCGTCTCTTAAATCACGGATTGATTCTGTCAAATTTGCGCTTGCTTCAAATTCTATTGTAATCGAACTCACTCCTTCAGTTGACGAAGAACTGATTGAATTTAAATTATTCAAATTTTTTAATTTGTCCTCAAGTTTGTCAGTAACAAGTTTTTCTATATCTGCCGGACTTGCTCCTGGATATGCAGTTGAAACAATGGCTATTGGGATTTTCACTTCAGGTTGCGACTCGATTGGTAATGAGAATAGCGAAAAAACTCCAAGTATACCTATGCTTCCAATTGCAAGCATTGTAACTCGCCAATTTTTAACGAAAAAACTCCAAAAACCATTCACATTTGTGTCTGAAGTAAATTTCGAATATTTATAATCATTATTTGAATCCATTGTGTATAAGTTATAGTTCTAATTTTTCACCGACTTCAACTGCTATTACATCATCTTTAACTTCAAGAATTCGGCCTCCTTCTACGACGACTTCTTCTCCTTCCACGATCCCTTCTTTTATTTCTACGAATTCCCCTTCAATTTGACCAATATCAACAAAAGTTTTTATAGCGTTACCATCTTTGATTACCCAAACAAAATTTTCATCTGCAAGAATATTAATTGCAGTAATTGGCATAAATATTCGCCCATCTGCTTCTCCAACTTGGAATTTTAATTTTACAAATTGCCCAGGTCTTAGGTGTGGATTGTTATGTAAAATTTCTACTTTATATTTTTTTGTTATTGGGTCTGCGCTTGGTGCAATTGCAGCAATTACGTCAGTACTTTCTTTGCCAATCTTTACTGAATCTCCAATATTAATTTTTCCAACTTCGTCCGCAGCAAGATATGCGACAATTTTTAAAGTGTCAGAATTTTCAATACCAACAAGTAAAGTTCCAGCATTTACTTCGTCGCCTTCTTCAATTTCAATTTGAGTGACTTTTCCAGAGAATGGTGCTGTTATGGTTAATTTTTGTTGATTAATTTGTGCTTGATTATAATTCCCACGAATTGAATCAACACTTGATTCTGAATTAAGAATCGATATTTCGGCACCAGTCTTTGCATTATTCAAAGCAATAAATGCTGATTCTGCACCATTTTTTGCATTATTTTCAGCAGTTTTGAGCTGATTTACAATGGAATCATAAGCAGCTTGCGCGTTAATCAATGTTTGTGAAGTATCTCCGACAGATTGAGTTGCTGTGTCGAGTGCATTTTTTGCAGATTCCAAAGAAGCTATAACCCCTTGCATTGCCGCAAGTTGACCAGCTACCGCATTAATATCCGCATTCAATTTTA
>JAHJMX010000003.1 GCA_018821175.1 Patescibacteria group bacterium | reverse complement strand
TGAATATCTCGCATTTATTGAAAGAGATAATAATCAAACTGAAAAATTCATTACAACTTTACAACTGAAACATGACTAATAAGAGTAGTTCAAAGCAACACGGACTTTCAACCGCAAATCAAACTAGACCAAAAAGCAAGCTACGAAAAAGAAATAACAAAGCAAAAGCTAGAGCTAGAAGAGAAGAAGCTAAAAATACAAATGTAGCTGCGTAATTAAAAAATAATTCGCTTTATTAATTAGAGCTGAAAAGGTAAGATTGAAAAGCCATTAATTAAACATTGTTTATGGCTTTTTTAAATTTCTTCAAAAGAAAAACAAAGCGGAGGGGCAAAGTCAGAAAAGGCAGCAAAATCCAAGAAATTAGATCTCCATACACGCATCGAAAATCGCTATCCAGGAAAAAACTTCCAAAGAAAGCGAAAAATACTCGATATTCTGGAGAATTAAAACTTTCTTACAGGAATTCTTTGCCGTGGAAAAAATGGCTTCTAATTCTTGGTGGTGGAGCTGCGCTTCTTTTTTTCACATATACAATGATCTTCACGACATTTTTTGAGATTAAGCAGTGGAAAATTTATGGCGATGACATCATTCAGGAAAATTCAAAATTTGATGATTTTTTCCTTGTACATAAAAATGAAAACATTGTTTTTTTAGATACTGGAGAGATAAAAAATACTATCATTTCGCAATATCCTGAAATTGAAAATTTGAAAATCAAAAAAGTTTTTCCAAATACTCTTGTTATGGAGTATGAAAATTTCCCTGAAGTTGCAAATTTATTTAATTTGGTAGGTGACACTCAAAAGAAATTTATAATTAATGAGATTGGCTTGTTGGTTGAGCAGGATTTCGAAAACCCAAATCTCCCATATATCAAATTACGTACAGAAAAAGTTTTGGAAATAAGAGACGAAGGAATCCCTCGTAAAACTTTGGAATATACTTTAGATGCAATTTATGATTTTGAAGAATTATTTGGAATGCATGTTTTAGATGCTGAATATCAACCAAGGGAAAGAGAAGTTCATGTTAAAACTGAAAGGGGTTTTGTAATTTGGCTAGACACTGCTTTGACTGTACAAGAGCAATATAATAAACTTAAAAAAGCTTCTACAAAATTAAATATTAACACTGAATCTCTAGAATACATTGACCTTAGAATTTCTAGTATCAATGGAGATCGTGTAATATTCAAAAGAAGATAAATTATAATTTAACTTTCACTAACATATGATTTGGGCTTTATTCGGGATTTTAGTTGGTATTATTGCAGGTTTCGCGATAGATGTGACTATTCCAATTGAGTATACAAGGTATACTGCGGTTATAAGTATTGGTATTCTAGATGCGCTTTTTGGTGCAATCCGCGCTGAAGTCACCAATGACAAATATGATGCCGTGATTTTTATTAGCGGATTATTTTTCAATATTATTTTAGCAATTGCCATAACTTTCTTAGGTGATAAGCTTGGATTAGACCTGTATTTAGCAGCAACTGTAGTCTTCACATTTAGAATTTTTTCAAACGTTGGAATCACAAGACGCGTGTTATTACAAAACTTTTTACAAAAGCGTAAACAGAAAAAAGCTTTTTAGTGCATTATCAAGCCTATAGCTCTGGATTTGAATGCGTTTTTTTGATATACTTTAAAGACAAAACATATTAACAAAAACAAAAATGGCTAAAGCTTCTAAAATAGGTCTTTTGCGTGAAATGCTTGAAAGTGCTGAATCTAGCATCCGATCTGCAAAACAAGTACTTGCTGATTTAGGTGGAGAAGGCCTTGACCTTGGAAAGAAGTATAAAGATGCTGCTGCTGAACTCCACACTACAAGTTCTCCTGAAGGACAGATTGTAGAAGGAGTATTTGATGGGCAAACTATGATTGGTCCAGACAAACGATCTTATCCAATCCCAGCTAATTATGCTAGTAAATCAAAACTTATCCCTGGAGATGTTCTTAAATTGACTATCCAAGATGATGGTACTTTCATTTACAAACAAATTGGACCAATTGAGAGAAAGAAAATTGTTGGAACTCTAACTTATGAAGAAGGTCAATATAAAGTCATTGCAAACGCGAAAGCATACAATGTTTTACTTGCATCTGTGACTTATTTCAGAGCAGAAATTGGAGACAAAGTTACGATCATTGTTCCAGAAATTGAAGAGAGTGATTGGGCTGCAATTGAGAATGTATTGCCAAAAACTGATGATGAAGATGATGATTTAGATCTAAGTAACCTATAAAAATATTCAAAATTAATTCAAAAACAAATAAACAAAAAATAAAATGGACGACCAAAATACACAAAATACAGGAGAAATAGTTACAATTAATGAAGCTATTGCCAAAGTAAAATCTTGGTCAGATGCCAAGGAATTCGACAAAGTAAAAGAAGGATGCGAAGAAATTCTTGAAGTTGCACCTGACAACATCGAAATAAAAAATCTTTTAGAAGAAGCTGAAAACGCTCTAAGCGGAGCCAGCATCCATGCTGAAGCTGCACCTGAACCTGTTGTCACTCCTGAGCCTGTCGTCGAAGCTGCTCCTGAGCCTGTCGTCGAAGCTGCCCCTGAGAGTGTTGCTGAACCGACTCCTGAGCCTGTTTTTACTCCTGAGCCTGTCGTCGAAGCTGCCCCTGAACCTGTTGTCACTCCTGAACCTGTCGCTGAAGCTGCACCTGAACCTGTTGTCACTCCTGAGCCTGTCGTCGAAGCTGCCCCTGAACCGACTCCTGAACCTGTTGTCGCTCCTGAACCTGTCGCTGAACCGACTCCTGAACCTGTTGTCACTCCTGAGCCTGTCGTCGAAGCTGCCCCTGAACCGACTCCTGAACCTGTTGTCACTCCTGAGCCTGTTACTGAACCGACTCCTGAACCTGTTGTCGAGCCTACACCAACAACTCATGAAGAAAGCAATATATCTGATGAAATTCCAGCAGATATTTTCAATAAACCAAATACAAGTGAGCCTATAAATACACCTTCTGTAGCTTCTCAAGCAGAAGTAAATATTCCTCAGATTCCTGAAATCCCACATAGTAGTACAGCTGCAAAAATTATTGTTATAGTTGGCTTACTTGGGATCACTGCTGGAGCTATTTATGCTTACACCCAAGGCTTGCTAAATCCTGTTTTTGAGTGGATACTGAGCACAATTGGAATGTAAAACGTAGTACTCAAATGGAATTTTCATGGGAAAAAGCCAAAAGGCCAATATTGGCACTTGCGCCAATGGAAGGTTATACAGACTCTGCTTTTAGGCAACTCATAAAAAAATTTGTGCCTGGAGTTATTTGCTTCACTGAATTTACAAGTGCAGATGCGCTTAAATACAATAGCAAGACTTCTTTTCAAAAACTTGAATTCAATCCATCTGAACAACCTCTTGTTGTTCAACTTTTTGGAAAACATCCAGAAAATTTTATTGAATCTGCAAAATATCTCGAACAACTTGGAATTGCAGCAATTGATATCAATATGGGGTGCCCTGCTAAGAAAGTTATTGGTTCAGACCATGGTTCTGCTTTAATCAAAAATCCTGATCTAGCAGCTGAAATTGTCAATGCTCTAGTAAACGTAACATCTCTGCCAATTTCAGTAAAAACGCGTATAGGATTTTCGTCTTTTGACGAAGAAAAATTCCAAAAATTTTGCCTAAATCTTGAACAAGCTGGTGCAAAATTATTAACAATTCATGGACGAACAACAAAACAAGGATTCAGTGGAAAAGCTGACTGGGAGCCAATATATCGCATTAAAGAAAACCTAAAAATACCTGTTATTGGGAATGGGGATATTGATAGTGGAGAAACCGCAAAGCAGCGCATTCAAAATCTTGATGGCGTGATGGTTGGTCGTGCAACTTTTGGGAATCCATTGATTATGCACGAAATTTATAATGCATTAAATCCAGAAAATATAAATCCAGACATCAAATTGCCAGATTGGATAAATCTCGCAAAGCAACACGTTAAATTGAGTGTTGCAACAAAAGGTGAAAAACGCGCAATGCTTGAAATGAGAAAACACCTCGCAATGTATGTGAAAGGTTTCCCCGGCGCATCAGAATACAGAAATCGATTAGTCAGAATTGAAAGCGAAAAAGAAGCATTGGGATTGCTCAATGAAATCAAAGAAAATTCAGCATAAAATTTTTGATACATTCCGCTACAGAAAGCACTCTTGCCGTTGATTAAACGGGTTTTTCGTGATATAATTTAAAGATAATATAAATATACAAAAAACAAACATATAAATGGCTTTAAAAATAGATAAAATTTTGCGGACAGCGCTTCAATACAAAGCTTCTGATGTTTACATTACGACAGGGAATAAACCTGTTTTGAGAATTAATGGAGATTTAATTAAAATTGATAGTCATGAAATTCTCACAAAAAAAACTGCAGAAGACTATCTCCTCGAAATAATGAATGAAGAACAAAAACAGCGATTCCAAAAATCTTTGGATCTTGATTTTGCAATAGACATTGAAAATATAGCAAGATTTCGTGTAAATATGTTTGTACAAAGGAAAGGAATTGGAGCAATCTTCAGGGTTATCCCGTCGACAGTTTATTCAATGGATGAATTGAATGTTCCACAACAATTGAAAAAAATTCCACAAATGAAAAGTGGACTTGTTATCATAACTGGACCTACGAGTTCTGGTAAATCAACAACTCTTGCGGCAATTGTAAATGAAATTAATATAGCTCAATCGAAACATATTTTGACAGTTGAGGATCCAATAGAGTTTATACATGAAAACCAAAAATCTATTATTGATCAGAGAGAAGTTGGAACACATACTTTAAGCTTTCAAAAAGCATTAAAATCTTCTTTGCGTGAAGATCCAGATGTTATTTTAATTGGTGAAATGCGTGATCTTGAAACTATTTCACTCGCATTAACCGCAGCAGAAACGGGGCATTTAGTTCTTGCTACTTTACATACTAGTGGTGCTGCTAAATCGATTGATCGTATTGTCGATGCATTCCCACATGAACAACAAAATCAAATAAGAACTCAACTTGCAGAAGGTCTTCAAGCTATTGTTTGGCAAAGTCTTCTTAAAACAAAAGATAAAAAAGGACGAATTGCGGCAATGGAAATTATGTTCAACAATCATGCAATTGCAAATATGATTCGTAAAGGAAACACACATCAAATTAATTCTGTTATTGAAACAAGCACAAACGAAGGAATGCAAACAATGAAACGTGCATTAACTGATTTATTAGATGCTGATTTGATTGATAAGGAGGAAGCGATTCTTTATATGCCAAAAGAAATTGAAATTTAAAACTTAAATGATGAAAACCGAAGGAATAAAAATTAGAATTGGAAAAATAATTATAGCAATTATTGTAACTTGCATAACTTTTTCGTTTTTCACTTTGAATGTGAGTGCAGCTGCAAGCGGAGATACTACTGATAAATTTGAAGTAGGGAAATATTTGAAAATTGATGGAGGGCAAACTTATTTGGCCGAGGAGGAAGGGAAGGAAGGGAAGACAACAAAAGGAGACGCCCTTGGTTATTTCATAATTAAAACAATTGAAATTTTAACAATGATTATCGGTTCATTCTCACTTTTATTCATAATTATTGGAGGAATAACTTTGATGATTTCTCACGGGAATTCACAAATGCAAGAAAAAGGAAAAAGCATGATTACGTATGCGATAATTGGGTTAGTAGTTGTTTTCACATCGCTAATCATCGTCACTTTTGTCCAGTCACTGTTCTACACAACTTAAATAGATTCTATGAAAAAATTTGGAACTATCATCGCAGGACTAATCATATTTTTTGGACTAAGTTCAAGCATAACTTTTGCAGAAGCTGGAGATGGTTCACTTTGCACAACCTACTCTACTGCTAAAGATGGTTTTTTCGTTATACTGGAAGAACC
This sequence comes from Patescibacteria group bacterium, assembly GCA_018821175.1. Classification (GTDB taxonomy): domain Bacteria; phylum Patescibacteriota; class Gracilibacteria; order UBA1369; family PNNO01; genus JAHJMX01. Next base: position 8,901 of record JAHJMX010000003.1, on the reverse strand, counting down.
TATTGGGCAAACAGAAAAAGGGATTTCTGATATTTGTTATAGAGTTTGTGATACCAAAACGCAAAATGGAGCGCGTGTTTGCGACATCAAAAGCACATGTACTCCAGGTGGAACAGTAACTTGTCAAAGGATACAAATCATTAAATCTGATTCTGGAGCAAATCTTTTATATACATACATTGGTATGATTTATAAATGGGCAGCCAGTATAATAGGGATTATTGCCGTACTAACAATGGTTTATAGTGGGATTTTAATTATCGCTTCAAACGGGAATTCAGAAGCTATACAAGGGGCCAAAGACCGTATTATGAAATCAATAGCTGGGCTAGTGGTGCTGTTTTTATCAGGGCTAATTCTTTACACAATTAATCCAACATTCTTTGTATAAAAATTTACGAAATTTAGGATTTATTGCCTTTAACATCATATGTGTAAATATGATATTGCCACGTGAAGTTTTGGCACAAGACAGCCAAACTACAATTCCGAAGATTCCAAATATTTCAACTTTGCCGGCACCATACAAAGACTCTAACGTAACGGAAATGGGACATGCGATTAAAGATGAATTTTTGCCAAAAATCGCGATGACAGTTATTAAATTTGCAATTCCTTTAAGTGTACTTTTCATTGTGGTTGGGGCAATGCAATTTTTAACTGCATATGGAAATACTGAAAAAATTGGGAATGCGAAAAATACAGTACTTTTTGCAGTCATTGGGCTTGTAATAAGTTTACTGTCATATGCAATTGTACAACTCGTTTTCTATACAGGATATTTCGGACTATCAACTTAAAAAATGAAAATAAAAAAAATATTACAAATAGGGATTCTAGCAAGCGTCATTTTAATAACATTTGTACATTCGTATACTGCCTTTGCAGCGAATGACAGTACTTCAACAACCACTCCAGTTACTGCAGATGATTTGATTTATAAATTTAGTTCTGGAACAAAAGAAGGTGCGCCTGGAAATACAACGGACTACATTGCCTCGCTTCCTGAAACAGCAGATATTGAATTATCAATTGGGAAGATAATTAAATATGCTTTGATTTTAGCAAATATACTTGCATTTATCAGTTTTGTAATCGCAGGTGTACTAATGATTATTTCACAAGGAGAAACAGAAACGCTCGATAAAGCAAAATCGATTTTTACTATGACTGTAATCGCAATGGTAATTTGCGCAATATCTTTGGCAGTAGTAGTAGGGGTAACACAGTTCGACTTCTTTAATGTTTAGATAAAATGATAAAAAAGATAATATTAATTTTGAGTATAATTACAATTTGCTTTACTGGGAATCAGATTGTTTTTGCGCAGCGAGGAATTGATCCAAGCTTAAAACCTACATACGCTCCAGATATGCCAAAAACTGGAGTTTCATCAAAAGCGGAATGTGAAAAAGAAGGTGGTCTATGGGATGCAAATACTCAAATGTGTGGGGGAAAAGCCGAATATGAAGCAGCCCCAATTAATGCATTTTTGCAGATTTTAGCAGGTGCCCTTCTAATGCTTTCTGGTGGATTAGCGGTTATCGTAATTTCTGTTGGTGGAATAATGTACATCACTTCACATGGGGAGCAACAACAATTAGAATACGCAAAAAATACAATAGTTTATGGACTGGCCGGCTCGCTAGTTGTTATATTTTCCTATCTAATCGTCAAAGTAGTAATCGTAAAATTACTTGAACTTGGATAATTTTTTCATGCAGTTACGATTCTAAGCGAGGAAAAAGTTGATCGCATTTGTTAATGCTATCTCCTTCTTTCATGCCATGCCATTTCTTGATATTTTCAAAGGAAACCCCTTCCATGCTTTTCCCAAGTGCAAGAAGGATTTTGCTTGATGTCTCTGGCATAAATGGAGAAAGTGCATATCCAATATGTCTCAAGATTTCAAGCAAATCATACATAACATTTCCAAGTTTAGAAGGATTTTCTTTAGCAAGTGCCCAAGGTTTCTCATCCTCAATATATTTATTGGCAAAATCAGTTAAAGCGACTATTACTTCAGCAGCTTGACGCAAATCAAAGTCTTCAACTGCCTTAGCATATTCCTGCCAAAAAAGATCAATACGATCACTCATATCAATAGAATCAACTGCAAAGGCAGGGCACACTCCATCAAAATATCTAACTGTCATAGACAAAACTCGATTAACCAAATTCCCTAAATTGTTTGCAAGCTCACTATTATAAAGGTCTTCAAAACGATCATAAGTAAAATCTCCATCATCAGTAGTAACAATCTCACGAAGCAAATAATACCTCATAGCATCTGTTCCATACTTTGTAACAACATCATTTGGAGATATAACATTCCCCAAAGATTTGCTCATTTTCATACCACCTGAAGTGATAAAGCCATGTACGTAAATGCTCTTCGGCAAAGAAATCCCAGCCGAAAGTAACATCCCAATCCAAATTCCAGCATGAAATCTCAAAATATCTTTTCCAATCAAATGCACATCAGCTGGCCAATATTTTTTAAAAAGTTCTCCATTATTTGCAAAATCAAGAGCAGTAATATAATTAGATAGTGCATCACACCAAACATACATCACTTGATCAGGATCATTTGGGACTTCAATCCCCCACTTCAAAGCTGCTTTTGGTCTTGAAAAACTAATATCAGTAAGTCCTCCTTTTACGACATTCAAAAATTCCTTTTTCCGTGAAAGTGGAATAATTTTCAGTGCATCACTTTCAATAAGTTGCTGAATTTTATCTGAATATTTCGATAGTTTAAAGAAATAATTTTCTTCAGAAAATTTCTGAGCTTTGGTTTTGTGTATTGGACACATGCCATCAACAAGCTCCTTCTCAGTAACATATGCCTCACATCCACTACAATAATACCCTTCATAATTCCCTTTATATATATCCCCTGCTTCCACCAATTTTTCCCACAATTTTTTAGATCCAATTTTATGACGATCTGAAGTCGTTCGAATAAAATCATCATAAGAAAGATTCAAAAGATCTTTAAGTTGCATATTTAAATCTGCAATATTATCAACATGTTCTTGTGGTAGCTGACCAAGCTTCTGCGCAGTCTCTGCAATCTTAATTCCATGCTCGTCAGTGCCAGTCAAAAAGTACGTATCGTCACCAATCAAACGATGATAACGCGCAAGAAAATCAGCTTGAACAGCTTCCATCGCAAAACCAATATGTGGAGCGCTGTTCGCATATGGAATCGCCGTTGTAACATAAAATTTCCCCATAACAATATTATAAATAAACTAAAACTTCCCATTAATTAAACCCTGAATTAAGGAAAGATTCAAGTTCACTTGATCCTAGTCTAAAATATAACCATCAGGATTTTCCTTGTCATTTTCCCCACCGACATCAGTACGATAAAGGGAAAAATTGAACACAGGCATAAAACTATCAGGCGGAATGAAGGCCTCGATCCTTTGACGTAAATTTCTTGCAAATCCAACCGAACTCACTTTTGCAAATTCACGAATCGTATATTCGTCTTTGTTCGTAATCACAACCCTATAATAAATTTTTGCTTTGCTGCGTTTCTCATAATCACTACGTCCTTGCAAAATAGCAGGGTTGAAAATGTTAGTCATCGTCAAATAATTGTTCGTATGAGTTTCTAAAAAAGTTTTTATTTGCATTGGATTATTCTCTTCCTCGGTATGTGAAACTGTTTGTAAAACATCATTCACAAGTGCATAAGTGTAAGCCTCCCGAGCATATGGATAAAGGAAACTACAATTATAATTATAAACCACAGAGTTTTCATTGATCGAATTTGTCGCATCAGAAGTTCCAAAGCAATTTGGATTATTTTCTAACCCTCCAAGTGACGGGATATAATCACCAATAGACTCAGTGAAATATTTTTTATTACCTGGATTTGAATCAGCTTTCACTCCAGTAATCTTCCACCGCAAAATATCAATATCAGAAATATCAATTGCATAAAGCATTTCCGATGCAACCTGTGCATCGATAAAATATTCAACTCTAAAACTTGTTACTGGGACAACCTTCCCATTTTCACCAGCAACAAAAAGTGGGATTGTAATATTGTCATTTAAATTTAAAACATTATACATATATTTCCGCGGATTTCCTTGTGCAATATATGGATCAATAAAAGTTGTATCAACATATGGAATAGTTTTTGTTTTATTTTCAATTGTATAATTAAAATCTAAATCTATGTCTTCTGAAATTCCAATATTTTGATTGTTTCCAAAAGTTCCATCGACCATCCCAGCATTTTTAATTTCATAACCAGGTAAATTTTGTTGCAAATCAAGCAACGCACTTTCAATACCAGCCTCTGCAGCATAATGAGCCTTCCCAGCACTTACAACATCAGTTGTAATTCGCGATTCTCGAATAACAAGATCACTCAATCCAAGTGCAAGTGTCATCAAAATACCAATGATCAAAAGAGCAATTACAAGAGCACTACCTTTTTGTTTTTGTAACTTAATCATAGGTCTGTTTCCTGGTTATAAGCTCTTGAGGATATTGAAGTTTGTAAATTAAAATTGAAATTTCCAGCTGCTTCATTCGAACCAATAACATTTGCATAAATACTAACTGAAGGTTGAAATTGCACTGGTCCACATCCAACATTATCTGGATTAAACGGGTCTATAAGTGGAGTAACATCAAATACAAAACCATTGATTTGCATACTCTTAAGTTCAATTTGTTGATAGCCAGATTCATATCCTGCTTCACTTTCCCAACTTTGCCCATTAAATTTTTCTTTATACATGAAAATATCTTTGATTTTATTCATCCCAAGTTCATCGCCAGAATCTGCTTTATCTTCAATTTTGAAAATAACCCTTTCAATTCCGTCATAACTAATAAGTGCAAGAAATCTTTCTCGTGGCATTGTATTTAATTCATTACAAGAGTTTGATGATAAAACAACATTAATAAGACTAGAACTTTCATCATCAACAATTGTTCTATTTGCAGGACATCCATAATCAATTGTTTTTGATTTTGCTTCATCTGTAATAATTCCAAAAAGATAACGTGTTTCAGAATAAATTTCTTTAATCAAATTTGTATCACGTTGTGATCTTGCAATATCAATATATGTACTCGAAATTACTGTTATGAAAATTGTAAAAATTGTTAACGCAACAAGTACTTCAATCAATGTAAATCCTTTTTGTTTTTTAAATTTCTTTTGCATAAATCAATTAATTTTTATAAAGGACCAGCCTTCCAATCAGTTAAGATTGTTGGCACTGTAACAGATTTTTTTTGACCATTCTCTTCCCATTCAACAACAGCAACAACAGCGATTTTCAAATCATCACGAGTCCCCCCTGTCGCCAATTCATAAGGAATAGTTTGAATTTCCAAAAACCTTTTGAAACCACTATCTTCGCCTATTCTCGCATGCGTATATTTGTTTATATCCCCAAATTGAACAACCGTCATCTTTGCAAGATCATCATCGATACTACTCATCTTTGTAATTTCCCATGGAGCATGAGCAGCTACATTTGAAGCATCATTAATTTCTTTACCAAAAGCAGTGCAACCATTTGGATTAAATGAAGAATTCTTTCTATCAATAATGTAATATCCAGTTTCACTTGAAAAATCATGCCCAAAAAGTGCTTTGTCGCTACCTCGAAAATATTGGTTATGAAGCCAATTCCCATCTCTAACATTACGCAGTCCTTCAATTGCTTCTTGCGCCAAATTATATGCAATAATCTGTTTAACATTATGATTATTCGAACGCATCGACGAAACAAGTAAATTAGTCGCCGTAACAATAACCAAAGTCACAATTGAAATTGCAACAATTACTTCTGGTATCGAAAATCCATTTTTTTTATTGCGAATTTTCTTCATTTAAATATTTTTGTTTATAAGTATTCCCTGTCAAAACATTGAAAACTATTTCTTTATTATCAACATCATTTTCAGAATCATTATATCCAATCAAAAATTTAATAACTGATTCTGCCTCAGAAGAAATATGCATATCATCTATCTCCACTTCTCCGTAAGGCGGTGTAAAATAAACGAGTATTTCATCAATTTCATCTCCAAATTTTTCAATATTTTTAACCGTAATGATTGATTCATCATTTTCTGCTTTTTTCAAAAATTTCATATCTTGCTCTAAACGACTACATTTTTTAGATTCTTGAAGCCTATCGTATTTAGTTTGAAAAACTTCTACGAAACCATTTGTTTGTAATTTGAACCCAAAGCAAACAGAGCCCCCATCGGATTCAAAATATCCAACTCTTGCTTTATCGCGAGCTTCATTTACAAGCGCAACAGCTGTGTTTGTTGCTATATCTAAATTCACCCTTCTACGCACAGTTCCATAACTTGAAACTCCCAAAAGTACAACAATCCCAATAATCGAAAGAACAATTAATATTTCGATTAAAGTAAACCCTTTGTTTTTTTTGAAGTTTTGCCTGTACATTAAACAAGACTTGTTAAGTTAAATATCGGCATCAAAATTGCAAGTGCAAGAAGCCCTACGATAACACCTACAAACAAAATCATGATCGGTTCGAACAATGCAGTAAGTCGTTTTAATGTATGGCTAATTTCACGATCAAAATAAATTGAGATTTTTTGAGAAATTGATCCAATCGAAGCCGAGCTCTCTCCGATACTTAACATTTGAACAACAGTTTCTGAAAACAAAAATGGTGCAGCTTCCAAGCTCTCGGAAATTTTTCCACCAACTTGCACATCTTTAATAATTTCCCAAGTTTTTAATTTATAAAGTTCATTATCAATTGACCCTCCAATAATCTGTAGAGCTTTCAACACTGGCAAACCAGCATCAAGCAATATACCAAGCAAATTTACAAATCGAAGTACCAAAACTTTTCTCATTAAAGTACCAACAATCGGAATCCGAAGCTTCAAATAATCAATCTGGAATTTCCCAGTCGGAGTACTTTTGTAAACTTTGTAAATCGCATAAAAAATAATAAATCCAAAAATTGCCGCCCACCAATATCCTGTAATAAAATTACTAATTGCAAGTAATATTTTTGTAGGAAGTGGATATTGATCTTCACTTAAACCACCTTCACTCAATAATCTTATTAAAGTTGGAACAACCCAAACCATCATCGCAATTACAATCGCAATCAAAGTAATCAAAATTACAACTGGATATGTAGCTGCTGTTATTAATTTAGTTTGTAAATCATGACTTTTTTCAAGCTGTAAAGAAAGTTGAAATAGCATTTTATTTAAATTACCAGCAACTTCACCAGCTTTAATTACTCCCACTTCAGTTTCAGTAAAAACCTCAGGAAAACGAGCCATAGAATCGGAAAGAGATTGACCACCAGAAGTAGAATAAACAAGTGTATTAATTACACGTTGGAATTTGAGATTATCAGTATTCCCAGAAAGAACTTCTAAAGTGCGTAGCATTGGAATCCCTGCATCAATCATCACTGCCATCAAGTGGAAAAAATACGACTTCTCTTTCAAGCTAATTCCACTATGATCAATTAAAAAATCATTTATACGAGTAGCCCAAGATGCATTATGATTATCATATAAACCATAAATAGCAGTCTCTTTTTTCTTTACAATCTTCTTCTGAATTTTATTTAAAAGATTATTATCAATTTTATCATTCATGGCAGAAATTTAATCGTTATATTTTTATAAAAAGTATGACTTTATACTAATACTCATATTTTCAAGTTTATTTTCCAAAATTTGCACACTCAAAGTTTCAACTTTAAATTTACGTCCACTCTCTTCTAAGCCCTCAATAAATGAAATTAAATTTTGATGTGCGCCAGAAACATTCAAAGAAATATTTAGCATATTAATAGCAGCATCAGGTTCAAGCCCAATTCCAAAGCTCATTGAATTAATAGAAACTTTATTTTCTTCAGAAATATTTGCAAAAGTTTCTATAATTTGATCTTGTTCAATATCTTCAGGAATCAAATAAAGAAAATCTTTTTTGGTAACTTCCCCACCAGAAAACTCACTTTCCAAAGCTTCAATTTTTGCAAGTTGTGACTTAAGCGATGTAAGTTGTGCTTGCTGCTGAGTAGCTTTTATATTATTTCCATCAAACTCATCTTTTTTTGGAAGAAGAAACATGAAAATCCCGACAACAACAGTAATTAAAATAATTACTCCAAGTATCGTTTTTCCATTTGAATTTGTATCTGTTTGAATGTTCATATGTATATTTTGATTATGTATTTATTAATTTCTTGGAACTGCAACTGCATCTGATTCTGTAACAATCTCATCAACAACATCTCCAGTAGCTTCTTCTAAAGCTTCAGTAGGAACAGCAGAAGGAATATAATCAACGTTGAAAATAAAACTCAAAACTATTTCATCATCTTGAGTCACGCTTTTGCTAATAGATGGAACGAAAGCATTTGCAAACGCCGACGTAGAATCAAAAGCTTTAATTGTCTCAGAAATTGCATTTAATTGTTTTTTAACATTTGAAGAGGGATTAGTATGCCCATTAAATGTCAAACTACCACTTTCACTACCACTGTAAGAAGTAAATTCAACAAGTGGTTTTTTCTCAGCAAGATCAAGAGGAACAATGATTCTTAAAGTAGATAAAACCCCAGACCAAACAACTTCATCTTGTTCAATCTTCGTAAGTGCATTCACGCTGCTTTGTGCAGAAACAGTATCGCTCTCCCTAAGCTCTTTTAGTTGATTTTGGATCTCGGTAACTTGTTTCTCGAATTCAGCAACTTCCGCTTCAACTCGATTATTTTGAGAAAAATAATACCCATAACCAAGCCCAACTCCAAATAGGATGATAAAGCCTAGAACTAGAACAAATGAAAACTTTTTTTGTTGATATTCCATAATATAGTTTTTTATATTTATTTTTATTTCTAT
>JAHJMX010000038.1 GCA_018821175.1 Patescibacteria group bacterium | reverse complement strand
CCTTCTTATCCCATTTTTTCGCTTTATTTAAAGGGTTTTTTGACAAAATTGCGCTTGACTTTTAAAAATCTTTTTGACTCTTATTGTTCATTATTGTTTACTTACAGGAGGTGCATAGAAAGTATTTGCACATTAATTCAAAGATATATCCTTAATAATATTCCATGGCAGAAAACCTTGTAATAGTTGAGTCCCCTGCAAAAGCCAAGACAATCGCTAAATTTTTAGGAAAACAATATGAGGTGCGTGCTTCGATGGGACACGTACGCGATCTCCCAAAATCAAAAATGGGGATTGATACGGAAAATGACTTCACTCCATCATATAGCATCCCAGCAGATAAGCGAAAAACGATAACGGAACTCAAAGGAAAAATAAAAGCAAACACTAATATATGGATCGCAACCGACGAAGACCGAGAAGGAGAAGCGATTGGATGGCATTTACTAGAAGCCCTCAAAATTAATCCAAAAAAACACGACGTCAAAAGAATCGTATTTCACGAAATCACAAAAAATGCGATTTTGAAATCTATTGAAACTCCGCGTGACATCGATCAATCATTGGTAGATGCACAACAAACAAGAAGAATCTTAGATAGATTAGTTGGGTATGAGCTCTCACCTTTACTATGGAAAAAGATTAGATACGGACTGTCTGCAGGAAGAGTACAAAGTGTGGCAGTTAGATTAATTGTTGAACGTGAAAGGGAAATTGAAGCCTTCAAACCAGAGGAGTACTGGGATTTATCTGGGCTTTTTATAGGTGATGCCAAAGAAAAATTCGAAGCACAGCTTGCATACATAAAAAGTAAAAAGGCAGTAATCGGAAATCAAAAATCTTCAGATGAAATTTTGAAAGACTTAAAAGGCGCAGATTATAAAGTAACAAAAGTTGAAGAAAAAGATGCAAAACGAAATCCTGCCCCACCATTTATCACATCAACTTTACAACAAGAAGCATCAAGAAAACTAGGATTCTCCGTGAAAAAAACAATGATGATTGCGCAACAACTTTACGAAGGAGTTGATACTGGCAAAGAAACTGCCGGTCTTATAACTTACATGCGTACCGATTCATTTAACTTGTCTGATCTAGCGCTTGCACAAGCTAAAACAGTAATTCAGAATTTATATGGGAAAGAATATGTAAATTCAAGCCCACGTATTTATAAAAAAACAAAAGGAGCACAAGAAGCACATGAGGCAATCCGCCCAACTGATCTTTCGGTAACTCCGGAAAGCATTGATAAATATTTAAACAAAGATCAATTCCGCCTTTATGAATTAATTTGGAAACGAACTATTGCATGCCAAATGCAAGAGGCGAGATTAAAAAATTTAATTGTTGAAATCGAATCTTCGATAAAAGGAAAAGGATTGCCATATGTTTTCAAAGCAACTGGACAAACAATCACTTTCCAAGGATTTATGAAAGTCTATGTTGAAGGAACAGATGATGAGGCAGAAGCAACAATCGGACCAAAAGAAAAATTATTACCACCTCTTAAAGAAGGAGAATCTTTGAAATGTGAAAAACTTGATTCAACCCAACATTTCACTAAACCGCCAGCACGCTACACCGAAGCTTCTTTAGTTAAAAAATTAGAAACCGAAGGTATTGGACGACCAAGTACATATGCTCCAACAATCGGTACAATTATTGCACGTGGGTATGTTGAAAAAGAACAAAAAGTCCTCAAGCCAACCGATACTGGTATGGTAGTAAACGACTTGCTCGTTGAGCATTTTTCTCAAATTGTTGATTACAAATTCACAGCAAACATGGAAGAGACATTGGATAAAATTGCTGAGGGAAAAGTAAAATGGATCCCAGTTTTAAAAGAATTTTACGAACCATTCCACAAAAATATCCTTGAAAAAGAAAAAAGCATCAACCGCTCTGACGTAGTAAACGAAGAGAGCGATGAAGTTTGTGAAAAATGTGGGAACCCAATGGTAATTAAACTAGGACGATACGGTAAATTCTTGTCTTGCAGCAATTATCCTGATTGTAAAAATGCAAAGCCAATCGTCAAAGAAGGAGCAGAAGAAAAGAGCAAAATGGATAAGGATCTTGAAAAAAAATTAAGCGGGAAAAAATGTGACAAATGTGGAGAGCCAATGGAAATCAAAACTGGAAGATTTGGAGAATTCTTAGGTTGCAGTGCTTATCCAAAATGCAAAAACATTCAAGCTATCGTGAAGTTTGCAGGAGTTAGCTGCCCTGATTGCAAAGAAGGACAACTAATTGAAAGACGCACACGCAAAGCTGGCAAAATCTTCTATGGTTGCAACAAATTCCCAAAATGTAAATTCGCAACTTGGGATAGACCAGTCGAAGGAAAATGCACTGCATGTGGCGGAATGTTGGTAGAAAAAAAGGAAAAAATTATATGTAATGATTGTAAAGCGGAACAAGGGGCTTTAGCTGCAAAAAAAACAAAGCCACCAAAGGAATCTGCTAAGAAAACTGTGAAAAAGATCGTGAAAAAATCCGCTAAGAAAAAGTAAAACGCAAATGAACTAAAAGGCCGCAAACGCAAATTGCAAATGCGGCTTTTTTGTGCTAGAATATAGGGAAAAATAAAAAGAACCCATCCAACATGAAAACACATACACAGACAGTAAATTTCGCTACAGGTTTTACAAAAGACTTGGTTGCGCGATTTGTTAAACACTTTTTGAACCTTGCTGGCATCGCTTTATTTACAGCTGCCTTCATTTCAGTATTCGCAATTGCAGATGCATACGCTTATGGGACCTGCGTTGATCTGGGTGGACAAAGTACAACCGTCGGAGCTGGTGATGCAGGAAGATTTGATTTTGATGCAGAACCACTAACTCCAAGTTATGGGGCAAAATTATGCGCACCAGATGTTCCTGGAAATGATTTTGAATTACATGGATGGGTTTGGGATACCAATTTAGGATGGGTGAGTTTGGCCTGTAAAGATAATTCTAATTTTGACATAGCTTGTGGGGCAACAGTTGATTATGGAGTGAAAATAAATAGTCAAACAGGGAAAATGTATGGATGGGCCTGGGGAGATAATATTGGGTGGATTAGTTTTGGATGTAGCGAAGGAACAAATGATGGAAAATCTTGTGGATCCACTACATACAGCGGGACAACCCAAATTGCCGTCGACGCAGATCTTGGAAAAATGAGTGGATATGCCTGGGCAGACAGCGTTGGATGGTTTAACCTTGATGGAATCCGAGGAAAAGTTTTGAATCTTGTGATGGCGGAATCAACTTCGGAAACAGAATTTGGTGTTTGGACAAAAGGGGAAAATTCGGATGATGACAGTGTCCCAAATAAAAACACTGCACAAGTTGCAGATGGAAAAAGTGGATATGATTTATTCGTACATATTGCTGATATTGCTGGACATGCTGTTGAAAATTCAGCAAATATCGTTGTAACAATTACACCAAATTGGATTGACTCCGTTAAATTTGATCAAGTGAATGGCTCAGATGAAGATTACAGCGACAACAACGATGGTGCCGTAAGTAAACCGCTGGAAACTAGTGATTTCTTATATGAAAGCTCAATAACAACAAGTACGGGCGTTAAAGAAAATTATTATGCAAAAATAATCTCATACGCACCAACAGATAATTTCTATGATGCAGATGGTGATGGGATTTATGACGGAATCTCAGAAGGTGAAATTTATTATCGTGAATTTGGAGAGACAACAATACCAAGCAACGATCTACTTTATAATGGTGCTGATATATCAGTCACTTTAGTCCCAACAGGAGAAGTCTGGACTGAAACAATCACACCACTAAACGGCGGAAGTTATCCAATGGTTTTCTTGCCACCACTAGAATTTAAAGATTTTCACTCAATTACTGATGCAACAGCAGATCCATACGATCCAGACAACCAACAGAATTATGTGGAATCATTCCGTAATATGATCGATTATTATTTGATCAAACCAACAGAAAATATTGCATCATTAGATCCAACTATATTCAGCCCATTACAAATTAACCTCAACTTAACAACAGGTGCCCCGGATGTAGAATATTTATGGATCGATGATCCAGAAGTAGATTTGGAGACACTAAGTGGCAACTCGCTACAAAAATTATCAATAAATGCTAATGAATTGGATAAAGTGCAAGGCATAGTGCAAGATTTCTTCGGAAGCACTGATTTCTTAACTATGGCGCTTCCTTATGCGCCAGAAGGAGAACTACAATCACAAATTCCTGGTGCAAAAGCATATATCACAATTGCTTACAAACTTCTTGCTAACGGTGAAGTCGTAACTTATTTTGACAATGGAGTTCCTCGCATAGCTGATTCAGGAATCGTCAATCAAGCTGCCGAAATTACTGGGAACGTATACTCATCTGGAGCTAAAAATGTCAGCACTAATGTCGTCATAACTTCCCTCGGAGATATTTCTTCAAACGCACTTCAAAACCAAATGCTCACAAATGTCAGCAAATTGATCGCTGGTGTTAATACCAATGTATCCATGCCTAGCAAAGTTAAAATCGATGGAAAAAATTCAATCACAAACAGTGACTACATAGCAGTTGGCGGAGGCCGCGGATATTATTTCAAAAATCAAGATATCCATATTTTAAATGTTAATGATTTTCCTGAAAACCCAACAATTATCGTAGATGGTGGAGATGTTTATATTGATGAAAATGTAACAAATAGAATTGGGGTTATCGTTCTTGCAGATTATGCAGATAACAACGAAGCAACAAAAGGCGGACACGTTTATATAAGCAACAATGTCACTGATTTTGTCGGACATATTTACGCAGACGGACCAATGTTCCGATACGTGCAAGATCTTTGTTTGTCTACAGATAAATACGCAAGCGGTGCAATTGGAGCAGACGGGTTAGCCCTCAAGGCTATGCTTGAACCAAATTTCGTACAAGAAGGACGGATTTGTACTACAGGTAGTGGCTATGTAAATCCTGTGACAAATTTGACCAACCAACTCTACATGAAAGGCTCATTCGCAACTTACAACTGTATTGGATGTTCAACTGGTAATCCATACCGTGGAGATGGGCAACTACTTAATGGAAATACTCCTTTAAATTACGCGATTGCAAGATTGTATGATTTAAACTATTTCAGTTATTTCAGAGAATTTCCTGATTCGCCAGGAACTTATTCTGGTGATCGTTCCGCACTCTTGCCAGCTGGAAAAAATGGCCCAGTCTACATCGACTACTCACCAATCCCTGCGGACATGCTTGGATTTAACTAAGAGTCTATTTGCGTGCCTTTTTCGTAACTTTGTATTCAAGATGCTTCCCAAACAGCAACCGAGTTTGCGCGTCCAATGCTGGAATCGCACTAAGGAAAACACTTGTAATCGGCACAAGCAACCATTGAATAAACAAAAGAATGTGATCCCACCATCGCATATCCTTTTTGTTTGGAACAATAATCATACTGACAATTCCACACATCACAATTCCAACCGCAGCAATCGTCAACATTTGACTCGTAATATGCGGCAAATTATATGCAAAAACATGATCTCTAAATTCATCATTCATTAACGAAGGCAAATATCCCGCAAACATAATAATAAGCGGTCCAGTTGCCCAGAAAAATGCATTTTCCAAAAAGAAAAATATTCGGTAAATCTTTTCCCAAAGCGAAATTCTCGGATGTCTCGCCAAATTAATCGCCATAAAAGGAAAATCCATCACCCCCCAAGCCCACCGACGAAGCTGCATATATTGACTTTTGAAAGTCTCAAAATAAGTCTCCGACAAAACAGCATCCATGTAAACCGGCGTATAAATTGAAACTACTCTATGTCGTCCATCATATTTCAAAAATGCAGTCCAAAACTGGCGAGAATCTTCAGGAATAATGGACGGATCCCAATAATCAGTATCAATAACAGTCTGAAATCCCATCGATCGAGATGAAAAACTCTTGTATTTGTTCTTATCCAAGCTCTCCGCCATACGCCAAAAAGTACATGACAAAGCCACCATACGAATCATCATCGGCACATCCCAAATATTATTATGGAACATGTGAGTTGGCTGATATGATTTCTCGCTCCGCTCTTCTGTCATCAAATATTTATAAGTAAGCTCAGAAAAATAATTCGGGTGAACAACAGTATCCGCATCAAAATTCGAAAGAATCACATGCTCATACGGAATCTCCTCGCCATCCAAATATTTCTTCAATTCTTTCCCGGCAAAAGTTGCATTCGCGCTCTTCCCTGGGATCTCTCCGGGAAGCCCTTTCGGGTGCACAGTTTTAATCACCTTAACAAATTTATCACCAAATTCATCTTCCATCTGCTGCGCAATTTTCAAGAAATTTTCCTTATCCCCTTCCTCACCACCAAGGACCAAAATCAATTTTTCATGCGGATAAAAACTATCGGTGTAAGACCGCACGGACTCACGCACTACATCAATCGATTCCTTATAAGTTACAAACAAAATTGCATGATAAATCTCTGACGGCTTTAAAAATTGCCTTTTCTCCTTAAGCCGCAAGATATTATTTTTAAGTCCAGCAAGTTCTTTATAAAAACCTTTTTGTAATTTCAAAAAAGGGCTACTTAAATCAATTTGTTCACCATCAAGTTTTTCCGGATGTTCAATCAAATCCAGTAAATAATTCCAATTCACATTCATCGCCTCCTGCGTAATTCGATAACTAATATACAATTTAAATGAAAGCCGAAGTGAACGAAAAAGCCAAAGCACAGCATAAAAAATTGCCATTATAGCAATCGCAAACGGGTATTTAATCGCAATAATTGGGGGCAAAATAATAATACTCCAAGCAAGAATGCCAGGTACCATTTCCAAAAGTCTCCAATACTTATGCTGATAAATAATTTTCATCAAATCGTTTTTATCCGAACGTACCAAGTCTGTACCAAGTACGTGCTGAGCGAGTTTACCCTTTGAACCAACTAATATCAACTTCAGGATATTTCTTTAATTGCTCAATCATTAAGCCCTGAATTCGATCAAGCTCTTCTTGACTATCCGCCTCAAAACGCAAAGTCAAATTTGGACTTGTATTAGAGCATCTCACCGCCCCCCAAGCAGACAGCGTAAAATTCACACGCACTCCATCGATAGTAATACAGTCATATTCCGCCGTAAAATGTTCAACAAGATTATCCACAATCGCGAACTTTTTATCATCTGGGCAATAAGCTTTAATTTCAGGAGTTGAATAAGTCTTTAGCACGTCATCAAAAAGCTCTGAGAATTTTTTGTTCGACTTTGAGAAAACTTCCAAAATCTTCGCTGCCGCCAAAAAAGCATCATCAAATCCATAATAATTTTCCGCAAAAAACATATGTCCACTCACCTCTCCAGCAAGCAAAGCTCCAACTTCTTTGATCTTCGTCTCAATAAATGAATGCCCGGTCTTCGACATAATTGGCTCACCTCCATGCGCTTTAATATCATCAATCAAGGTTTGCGTAACTTTCACATCAAAAACAATCTTCGCCCCAGGATGACGAGTGAGAAGATCTCGTGCCAAAATCAAAAGCAAATAATCAGCCGAATAATGATGTCCCTTTTCATCCACAATTCCAACACGATCACTATCCCCATCAAATCCAATTCCAAGATCCGCATTCTCTTCTTTGACCTTCGCAATCAAATCAATCATATTTTCGTATTCCTCAGGATTGGCTTCGTGATTAGGGAAATTGCCATCAAGATCGCAATATAATTCCACCACTTCTACTCCCAAACTTCGGAAAAGTTCCGGAGCAAATTTCCCTGCAGTCCCATTCCCTGCATCAATCACAACCTTAAGCGGTCTTGCGATTTTCACCAAATTCCCAATATCGGCTTTGATATCTTCAAAAATTTCTTTTTCCTCGTAAGTCCCTTCGCCATGCGCAAATTCTTCGCTTTGTACAATTTTCAAAACTTCCTGTAGCTCATCTCCACACACGCTATGAGCGTTTTTTTGAACAATTTTAATCCCATTGTACTCCTTCGGATTATGGCTTGCTGTAATGTTTATTCCCCCATCAAATCCATATTTACAAGTCGCATAATAAATAAATGGAGATGGTGAAATCCCAATATCCGTAACGTTACATCCAGTTTCACGAAGCCCTTCAATAAATGCAGCTTGCAGATCGGGACTGTGCAGGCGATTATCCCGCCCAACTACGATATTTTTTCCTGAAATCTTTTGCAAATAAGTTCCCGTTCCCTTTCCGATTAGCTTAACTGTTTCAGGCGTCAAATCAACATTTGGAAATTTCTCTGTTGCTGATGCGATCCCTCGAATATCATAAGCTCTAAAAATAAGTGGATTAACTTGAGTCATAGTTATCATGTTAAGTGCAAAAATCACGGGCATTTTAGCAGAATGGAATGTTATTGAAAAGTTGCCGATTGCATTACTTCTCCGAATTCCGTCCCGGGACGGGATTGAAATTTTAGAAAATTTTTAAATCAATTCTCAGGCAAGCTAATTTGAATATTTCTGAATTCGCTTAACCCCATCAATCTCGTCAATTACCCTTGCGACTTCGGGATGAACATCCTCACGCCAAGACTCCTCGCCTGATGCGATTTTCGCACGCACCGAAGTCCCTGTAACTCCATCCAAAAATTCAACACCGGCAACTTCATATCGACCGTCTTTTTCATACAATTCACGCACGATTTTAGAACCAGTATAAACTTTGTAAAAAGGTGACATATAACGCTCAACATGGGCTGTCCACTTATCAAAATCATTAATATTTCGCACCGGAATAATCTCGAATCGCGCCCGATCAAACCCTTCCGCAAGCAATGCCTCTCGAATCATCAAAAATCGCTCTCCTGCAGTAAAAGGATTTGCAGGTTCATCATGATTTTCTGCACTCCCAATACCAATAATGACTTTTTCTTCACTCTGCAAAATTGCCTTCAATGCTGACAAATGTCCTTGATGAAAAGGCTGAAATCGCCCAATAAATAACACCGTTTTTTTCGACTTGTCGATCATAATTCCACAAAATTAAACCTCCAAAACCGGTGGCATTGATAGTTTATGCATATTAGCCTTCATCCTTTGAAACAAGCCACGAACCAAAATCGGATTCATTCCTTTTCCAATCAACTCCTCCTCACCAACATCACTTCTCATCAAAATAGCATCAATGTCTTTGTAAGTTCCGCCAAGTTCTCCCTCATCAGTTTGTCCATCAAAAAGCTCAGCAGTAGGAGCTTTATCGATAAATTCCTGTGGAAGCCCCATAAACTCCGCAATTCCATAAACTTCCGTTTTATACAAATTCCCAATCACCAAGATATCTGATGCAAGATCCCCGAATTTAGTACCATATCCAAGTAAAAGTTCGCTTTTGTTCGAAGTTCCAAGCACAAGAGCATGATGGGTATTCGCATAATTATAAAGCAAATTCGCCCGGATCCTCGCCTTTGTATTCACATAAGCAATATCACTCTGCTTCCATGGAACAGTTGAATAATCAATCAAAAAAGAATTAATCGGCATTTGAAAATATTGCACCTCAAGAAATTCGCAAAGACCTTTCGCGTGTGTCACATTTATCCCTTTGGTAAGCCCTGTTTCTGGCATCAAAATTGCAGTGACTTTCTCAGCTCCAAGCGCTTCGACTGCAATTTTCAAAGTTACCGCAGAATCAATGCCCCCACTAAGCCCAACTACAGCTTTTTGAACTTTGCTATCTTGAAAATACGTCTTCAGCCCATCTACAAGCTTTTGATGCACTTCTTCATAATCCATATCTAATGATTTTAAAGTTAAGATTTTATGCGCAACACTCCTAGATGCGCGCGCTTATTTTAACCATGTTTTGGGAACGGTGGCAAATGAGACGGAGGCCATATAACAATATGGCTTATAAACCATTGATTCTAAAGCCATTTTTTGATATAATTAACAGAAATTAAAAACACATATAAAAATCTTAAGATAAATGAAAATTGTTAATACACATTTTCAATCTAAAATAAGCCATTTCGCATCTCGAAGAAGCAACGGCAAAATCTCTTCCTTTGCTATTTTTGCTGCAAGTGTAGCTTTTATTTTAATGACAATTCCTTCAGTTTTTGCTCAAACACTCATCGACAGCGCATCAATCAACGTAACTGCTGAAATCACAAATGGCTGCGAATGGAGCGCTGGTGCGGGATCAGCCCTAACAGTCCGCGACAATAACATTTGCCGAATCACAGGCACAGAGAGTGCAACTTCAGTAACAATTGAAGGCGACGTCGACACTTTAGGTCAGTCTGGAGGAAAATTAATCGTTGGATATGACAGTGGAGCCTCAGATACAACTTTCACAATAAGTAGCAATCTAAATGTTGGCGTAACTGCGGAAGGTGGGATTTTAAATGTTGGTGGAGAAGGGACTAATACAGGAACTTCAACTGTAACTTTCTCAGGAACTTCTACAACTAATGGACTTTATGCCCTTGCGGGAAGCGTATCAACAGTTGATGCAAATGGTATAATTGTAAAATCATCAACATATCCAAGTTTGTATGTTTATGACAATTCAGGTGAAACAAATCCTGCAAGCTTCACAAACAATGGCGCTATAACTCTTTACAATATTATCATTGGAGCAGACAACAATCCAACTTACCCAGGAGGAACATTAACAAACAACGGAACGATAACCTCTACGGATACAGGATATGGAGCTTCAAACGTGTACAGAGGGATTTTCAATAATGAGGCCGGGGGAACGTTTACCATAAGCAATAATGGTGGGCTATATGTCAGAGGAACTTCAGGAAGTGTTGGTCAATTTAACAACTCAGGGACTGTAACTTCTGCGAATGCCGACTTCATTTGGGCATTTGGGGAATTAAATTTGAATGGAACAAGTACTTATACAAATACTAATTCAGCTGGAGTTGCAGCTCTTAACGACACAACTTCGGCAACAGGAGGATCAATTACAATTCAAGAAAACGCAACCCTAAGCGCCACAATGGTTACCGCGGGGCACAACTGGACTGGAGCAGATTACGATGGAGACGCAACAATCACAAATTATGGGATTATTTCTTATAATGGAAGCCGGTCAACCTCTGCGACACTACCAACAAGCGTATATGCCAGAGACGGAAGTACCGTAACAAACAAAAGCACAGGATACATCGATCTTTACACTGGATCTGTATATTCAGGATATCAGTCTGCCGATCCAACAAATGATTACTTTTTGAATGAAAGTGGTGGAGAAATTACCTCAACGAGCACAAGTTCACGCGCCTATCTTTATCATGGAGCCGATTTCACTAATCAAGGAGAAATGAGCGTTGGTGCAGTTTATGTAAGCGATGGGGTAAACCCAGGAAATGCACTTTTCTTAAACGAAGGCATCTTAACAACCAGCACAACATCATATGTTGGGTATAATTCCGGTGGTGGTGGTGGAACATTAGAAAATGATGGAACTTATACAGCAAATGGGTATCTGTACTCATATAATAGCGGTCTTATTCAAAACGACAGCACTTTAAATGTTAACAATCAATTATACATCCAAGCAGCTGGACGCTTTGATAATAATGACACCGTAAATAAAGGGGCTACCGGAACAATTATATTAGGAGATGGAGAATATCGTTCTAGCGGTACATCAACTTTAAATTTAAACAATACAAATGGATTTCAACTAAATCACGCAAGTGCAAAGGCAGAACTCGACGGGACAATAATTGGGACACAAAGTAAAATCGATGGAGATAATGGATATTTATGCGTTGGGAATTATGATTGGACCTTGCTTACATGTTCGAACAATCCAACCGGAAGTTTGTCGATTTACCACACTTCCTCATCTGCATTTGATATTACCCCGTTCAGTACTGCAAGTTTTGATTTAGATATTGAAAATGATGTGACCATAGACGGATCAATGCGCCTCGGATATAGCAATAGTACAAATACCGCAACATTAACAGCGGACCAAGGAGCAAGCTCAACAATTACTGTATTAATGGACAATGCAAGTTTTGCATATTTGATGATAAGCAGTCTTAACACAACAGCTACTTTCAACGGAACCGTGAACGTCAAAAACGCTACCGCTAATAGCAACCATGGTTACCTACAAGTTTACTACGGCGCAGATGCAAACCTAGAAGGAAGCGGAGAAATTGGAAGTATTTATATGTACTCAAATACAAATGCTGCAAACGATACGACTTTAACTATTGGTGACAGTGCTAATTTCACTTTGATTGACTGGGAAACTTGCCAATCTGGTCTAACTGGAAATTGTGCCCTTGAAATTGGACCACATGATTACAACGACAACACGATTCTAAACATTGAGGGAACGCTCGACATTGATAACACCGGATACCGCACAGGAACACCAATCTCGCGCATTGGATACACAACAAATTCAAATAATGGGAACGAAATTGTAAATGTAAAATCGGCTGCAGGGTGGGGAGGATCTCTTACAAATTCAACAACTGGAACTTTCTATACTCAGTTATCAGGGGAAATTAATACCGAATATACAGACGCAACACATTATGGATCAGTTGAGGTCCAGGGCGCTGCAACAATGAATGGAACTGGAGACATTGACGGAAGTTTTGATGCACATGATTTAATTTGGCTTCAAAGCAACGCAGACATGAGCGTTGGTATGGATGGAATCATGGACGCAAACGGATCGCAAACAACAGTAGATGGATTACTTACTCTAGACGGTCAATTAAACCGAACAACTGCACGGGCAACTGCCGGTGACGTCGTTGTACAAAGTGGTGGAAACATTACCTCTGGAATTGGAACTACGACTAATTTCATCATCAATGCTAATGATCTCGACGTTCAAAGCGGAGGGTCGATTAGCTCAGATGAGGCAAGCGATTATGGATCTACAGCAAGCGTAGCCGGAAGCTATGGGGGAGAAGGAAAAGGCCGCAGCAGTGGATCTACATATGGAAAAACTAAAATGAATATAAACGATACACCTTTATATGGAGAATTGGGTGGTTTGTGGTGTGACCCTTCTAACAGAGGTGGTGGTGGAGTGCGCATTAATGCAAATGGAAATATAGATATAGACGGAACAATTTCAGCAAATGGAGCAGATGCCACAAACTGTGGAGCCGGGGCCGGAGGAACTGTAATTTTGGTTCATGACATTGACCACACAGACACATCCGCAACCTTTACTGGAAGCGGAACAATTTCAGCAAACGGCGGAGGATCTGCAACTACTGGAGTCAACGTTGGTGGTGGTGGAAAAATCGTAATCGATTCAATTTTATATGACGATCCAATGGATGACACCCCTGCAGGAGAATACGGATTTACAGGAACAATTCAAGCATTAGGAGGAACAAACTCTGTCGATTCAGATTATGCAGCTGCCGGAACAATCGTACTCCTTGGCGACGACAATAATCCAAACGGAACATTGATCGTCAATCAAGGTGGAAATGCAACTGCCGGTGAAGATACAGAAATTTATGACACTGGAACTGACGCTGATTTTACATTTGACCGCGTCGAAGTACTTGGAAGTGGAAGCATCACATATGTATCTGCGCCTGCAACAAGCCCAATAGGATGTTTCCGAACAAGTGGAACAATCACAGGGCCTACAACT
>JAHJMX010000002.1 GCA_018821175.1 Patescibacteria group bacterium | reverse complement strand
AATTTTAATCTGATAATTTCCTGCTCATCTTCATCGAGTTTACTCAAGATTTGTTGGACTAGATCACCATCTAGCTGAGTATTAAGTTGCTCACTTTGATCAGGTTTTGAGTCTGATATGTCGTATGCATTCTCAATAGGAACGTAATTTTGTTTGCCGTCTTTTCGGTACCACTTGATTACGTTGTTGTGAGCGATTTTATATAACCAAGAAGAAAAGGGGAAGCCTTGCCATTTGAAGCTTTTCAAATGAGAGAATGCGTCCAAGAAGGTTTGGCTTGTAATATCATGCGCGATGTCCCGATTTCCGCTTACGCGACGTGCAATATAGCGATAGATCTGATCAAAATATTTATCGTAAAGATGCACAAATTGATCGGGGTCTTGCTGAGCCGCCTCTACTAGGTGCTTTTCTAATTCTAAGTCATTATTTCCGGTCACCTTGAATAAATTAATATAGAAAGGTTACCTTTATGACAAATATTAGCCTAATTGTCAAGTTTTATTTGTATTATACTCATTTTATTCTCATCTTATTCAATCCTAAAAATTCTGTGGCGTTACAAAAAAACTAGGAATATATTGTTTGTGTTCTAGGAATAATTTATATATAGTCTTTTCGGCTTTAAATAAGCATTCGTATTATAACTATTTGTATATGGCAGCGACACTGATGGATTTGAGAATTGGAAAAGTTCTTAAGTACAAAAATGAACCCTACTTGATCGTAAAAAGTCAGTTTAAGCGGAAACAAGCGCAAAAGCCTGTGAACAAAACTAAATTGAAGAATTTAATCAGTGGGGCAGTTTTGGAAAAAACTTTTGTGGCTGGTGAGAGTTTTGAGTTTGCTGATGTCAAAAATGAAAAAGTCCAATATTTGTATAGTGATGCGGAAAATGCATTTTTTATGAATGAAAATTCATTTGAGCAATTTGAGATCGATCTTGGGACTCTAGAAGGAGTTATGCCATATTTGCTTGATGGTACAAGTGTGGATGGAGTTTTTTATGAAAATAATATGATTTCAATTTCGCTTCCTCCAAAAATGACTTTGAAAGTTGTCGAAACAACCCCAGGAGTGAAAGGTGATACAGCAACCGGAGGAACAAAATTAGCAAAGTTGGAAACAGGATTAGCAGTAACAGTGCCACTTTTTATTAATGAAGGTGATGCAGTTCGTGTTAATACAGAGACTGGAGAGTATGTCGATAGGGCATAAACTTGAAATTGTATTATAAAAAAAGCCTACCCCAAAATGTGAAGTAGGCACAGGAACTCTTGATTGGATTAGACAATAGGGGTTTTGAGGGTTATTATAGTTCAGTTTCAAATTTTTCTTTGCAATATGAGTGTACAATACCATATCCTGGCATATTTTCTGCAAAAGGTTGTTCTTCCCAGTCAAAAGTATTTTGACATATTGGGCAGGTTGATTTTATTATATGTTCATCTAAAACATATTTCACAAATACAGCTTTTTGTGCTGAGCTTAGATTCTTCAGTGTGTTTTGATTAATAATTTGTTGGCATATGCCATATGCTGCCGATGAACGATCAAGTTCATGGTCAGTTAAACTTATTAACCACAATATAAAATTTGGATCGAGAATTTTTACTCTTTTGTTGTTTTGTGTGTAAAAACTCAAATTTTCATAAGATTCTTTCATTTATTTACTCCTTTTTTTGAAATGAAAAATTTCAAAACCCTATTTTCAAAAATCATCAAGAGTGCGTACTATATTACGTAAGTATAATGAAATACAAGGTGTTTTTCTTGGAATTTTTATTTAGTTTCCATTGTGGAAATCCCATCCCAATCTTCTGGTGGGGGGAAATTGATCAATATATCACAACGCTGCAAGTAAACCTTTGAAGGTTTGTCTTCGGGGTAAGTTTCCAGAGCTTTTTTGAATGAGTTGTAAGCTTCTTGAAATTGGCGATTCATATAAAGGTCGATGCCTTTTGTATATTCATTGATTAACTTCATACCAATTTCGCTAACCTCTCCTTTGCGACCAACAAGCTCATAAACATGTATTGGTTCATCTTTCCCCTTTACTCGAAGGTAATCGAGTTTGCGCACAACGTAATCATTTGAAACGCGCATTTTTGTATCTTCACTTATCATAATGTGTGTTCCATATTTTTTGTTGGCTCCTTCAAGGCGTGATCCCAAATTTACTTCGTCGCCCATAATCGTGTAATCGAAACGTGATTCTGATCCTACGTTACCAATAATAACTTCTCCCGTATTAATCCCGACTCGAAAGTCTACATAAGGTTTGCCTTCGTGCACCCATTTTGCTTGAAGTCCCGGAAGCGCAGCACGCATATCGAGGGCCACTTCGCAAGCTCGCTTTTCATGGTCCGCTTGGTCGATTGGAGCGCCAAAATAAGCCATGATCGCGTCGCCGATATATTTATCCAAAGTCCCTTCATGCTTCAAAATAATATTTGTCATGGTTGAAAGATATTCATTGATCAGTTGTAGTAAATCTTTAGTTGGAAGTTTTTCTGAAATCGTTGTAAAGCCAGCAATATCTGAAAATAAAACTGTCACAACGTGCTTAGTTCCACCAAGATGGAGAAGACGAGGATTGTTTAATACAGTTTCCATAACAGTTGGACTTAAGTATCGGCCAAAAGCATTTTTGATGTATATTTTCTTCCTCAATTCGGCAAAATATTTGTAAATAATACTGCCAAAATATGTCATAACGATCATTATGTATGGGTAAACCATGTTAATGATTAGCCCATTGCGGTAAGCGATGTGTGCCGCTCCCGTGTAAATGAAAAGCATTGCGATGGCGAGCATGATTCCTGTCCAAATCCCTAGAAAATTTAATGTGATTGCCATTGCGATTGAGATAACCCCTATCATAATTATCTGTCCTGTTTTAGTTTGATTTGAAAGAAATTTATCTTCCAGAAGTGTTTGAATGATGTTTGCATGAATCTCAACTCCTGGCGTTGGAGTGTTGATGTTTGTCGGTGTTAGGTAGTGATCTTGTGCCGCCTTTGGTGTTGTTACTCCTATCAAAACGATCTTGTTCTCGAAATCAGCGGGGTCGTAATTATCAGTAAATATGTCGATAAATGAGATATATTTGTATGAATATGGTTTTGCAAAATAATTAATTAACATGCGGCCATTTTCTAGTGGTATTTTCGAAATATCGATGCCGTTGTCTGTTGCCGCTTGTGCAATCTTGAGCCCGAAGGCTTCGTGGTCTTTTCCATTTTCATCAGTGAGAATTAGTGGGAATTTGCGTACCATGCCATCAGGATCGAGATCGATGTTTGTTAGGCCAAGGTTTTCATTGTTTGGTTTGATAAAATCTTTTAATGGCATCAAAAGATTCCAAGATTCAATTGTTTTTGAGGTTGGATCGATTGGGGTGCCTGGATATTCGATGATAAAGAAGTTCGCAATTGTCTTTATGGCTTCAATGAGCGCTTGATCTTCTGGATGGATTAAATTTTCTGAGGAATATTTTTTAAATTCATCTGTTTTTTTACTTAATAATATTTCATCTGTTGTCTGTTGGTCTATTCCTGTTGATTTACCTGCAAATAGAATATCCAAGCCAATTGCCTTGCTATGGCTGCTTTGAATTTTTTCTACAACTTCTGCATAAAAGCTTCTTTGCCATTCGTTGAATTTACCAAGACTCTTTTTATCGCTATTATCAACTCCAACACTTTTTTCATCAATTGCTACAATCACAATATCTTCGCTTGGATTTTGATATGTAAAAAGTGAATTGGTAAGCTTCAAATGCCAGTTTTGGAAAGGGTTTAGGCAAACAAGAATTGCCATCATTACGCTTACGCCAATCCCAATTAGCAATCCAAAAACTAGTTTTTTGATGTTTTTATTGTGAAATTTTATCATGCATGGTTCATAAATAATCCTATGATTATACCACAAAAACTAGCCGTAGTATAGGTGCGGCTTGAGGTGCAATCCCGGGATTGGAAATAAAAAAAAACCGGCAAACCACAAAAATATGTAGTTCACCGGGTAAAAGAGTGTAAACATCGATTTTCAACCCTCCTATCTCGCCATGTCGCAACATAATTATAGCGACAATTCATGGCAAAATAGTAATACAACCATAACAACATTTTTT
>JAHJMX010000037.1 GCA_018821175.1 Patescibacteria group bacterium | reverse complement strand
TGTAGATTGTGGAGATTTCGTTATCGTTATTAATGCAAAAGAAATCCAAGTAACAGGAAACAAGTTGGAGGATAAGAAATATTACAGCCACAGTGGTTACAACAGTGGACTTAAAGTAATGCCACTTAAGAAATTGCTTGAAACAAAACCAACTGAAGCAATTAAAAAAGCTGTTTCTGGAATGCTTCCAAAAAACAAAATGAGAGATGTATATCTTGATAAACTTAAAATTTTCGCCGGACCTGAGCATCCACATGAAGCTCAAAAACCGCAACCGTTAACATTTAAATAATCATGCCAGCACAACCTAAAGCTAAGAAAAAAGAAAACCAATACCTTTACGCAAACGGAAAACGTAAGTGTTCTGTAGCGCGTGTTAAGCTTTTCCCTAATGGGAAAGGTGACGTAATCGTCAATGAAACACCGTTGAAAGATTGGGCTCAAGTTAAAACTCAAATTGATTGTATTTATTCGCCATTTGAACTTATAGGACTTTCAAAGAAATTTGATGTTGATGCAACAGTTATAGGTGGTGGATTCAATGCACAAGCTGAAGCTATTCGTCATGGTATTGCAAAAGCATTGCTTGAGCATGATGAAATGCTAAGAGTTACATTGAAGAAAGCTGGATTTATTACTAGAGATTCAAGAGTTAAAGAAAGAAAGAAATACGGACTTAAGAGAGCTAGAAGAGCACCACAGTTCTCGAAACGTTAGACTTGGACCATTGGCTCAGAAACGGCTTCGCTCGCAAGCGAGCTGCAGATTGTTTCCTCGCCAAGATCCAAAGCCACGAGTAGAAATTGGATTCCCAAGGTTAAGAAGAAATTTATGCGATTCGACGTTATTACAATTTTCCCAGAAATGCTTTCATCATATATTGGTGAAAGCATTTTAAGTCGTGCGCAAAAAGAAGGTTTGATCGAAATTCACACTCATGACTTGCGAAAGTATAGCAAGGACAGACATCAGAAAGTTGACGATACTCCTTATGGTGGAGGCGCAGGAATGCTTATGACTCCACAACCGCTTTATGATGCAATAACTGCTGTGAAGAAGTTGAATAAAGGCCCTGTTGTTTTCATGACGCCTCAGGGGCAAAAATTGACTCATACGAGAGCGAAGAGGCTAGCCAGGACGAATGACTCGATGATTTTGTTATGCGGGCGATATGAGGGGATAGATCAACGTATAAGAGATATGCTGGTAGATATGGAAGTATCGATCGGCGACTTTGTGCTGACAGGCGGAGAACTCGCCGCAATGGTGGTGATCGATGCGGTTTCCAGGTTCATCCCGGGAGTACTCGGAGACATGGATAGCGCAGAAGATGATTCGTTTGGACGAAGATTCGGCGGAAAAAAAGAATATCCACATTACACAAAGCCGGCCATCTTCAAAGGAATGCAAGTTCCAGAGGTTTTACGCAGCGGAAATCATGCGGAGATCGAGAAGTGGAGAATGAGGAATTTGAAGTAAGTTACTCAAAAAAAACAGATTCACTCACTATCGCTCATTGCAGGGTGTTTTTTTCATAATTATTTCAAGTTTATTTAATTTTTGAATGTCATTGTATGCGTGCTGGTCACAAGCGAGTGTGGGGGCAGCAGGCTGCGGCAACAGACTTGTCAATCTGATTGCCAGGAGTTCGATTCTCCTTGCCTCCACCACCAGTATTAAGATATAATTTACACGACAAGTCTGTTGCACACTGTTGCATAAGGCTCCTCAGAAACTGAGGAGCCTTTTTAGTATGAAAAAAAAGACCCCACCGATTTGATGAGATCTTTTTAGATTTATTTTTTCTTTTTCGCCTTTGGCTCTGGGTTTCGTTTTACCTCAAGCGTAAATTTATTTGCAAGGGCAGCAACCGCACCAATTGCAACGAAAGCTGGAGCGGCAATTGCACCAAGAATTCCAACAGTCACGGGGATTTCCAAGAATGGCTCCCCTTTCTCGTTTTTGATTATAATTTTACGGATATTTCCTTCTCTTAGTAATTCTTTCACTTTTTTAAGTAAAACTTCACCAGAAACTTTAAATTCATCAGCTGCCATATTGATTATGGTTAGTAATTTTGTACCAACTTCAATTCTAATGAAAAATGATATGTTGTAAAGAAATGCGAATAAATCCAATACAAGAAACCGCCCATTGCCAAAAGTGGCTAAAACGTGTTATAATCATGGGATTTTAAACGTTTTAATCAGAAAAAATGCATAGCAAAAATATTCAAGATATTTTCAAAGAGTTCAAAACTGGAGAAAATGGTTTAACAGAAGAAGAAGCCGTTTTGCGCGCAAATAAGTATGGAGCAAACGAACTTAGTGTAAAAAATAGAACTCCAATGTGGATACATTTCTTGCATGAATTTACTGATTTGATGGTAATTATCTTGATCGTTGCATCTGTAATTGCAATCTTGGCTGGAGAAATGAAAGATGCAATTGTGATTTTGGTAATCGTATTTCTAAATGCGATTATTGGATTTGTCCAGAAATTCAAAGCAGAAAAAGCTATTGAAGCCCTAAAGAAAATGGTTGCCCCAACAGCTCGCGTCATCCGCAATGGTAAAGAAATACAAATCCCAGCACAACAAGTTGTCCCAGGCGACATCATCATTCTAATGGAAGGAGATCGCATCCCGGCTGACGCTCGCGTAATTCAAGACAACGAACTTGAAACACAAGAAGCGGCTCTGACAGGAGAATCCATGCCGGTTATAAAACATAGTGAAATGCAGGAGAATATCGCCGTCGGCGATATTTCAAATCTTGTATATATGGGAACTGATGTAGTCCATGGTGGAGGAAAAGCCGTTGTAATAAACATCGGGATGAACACCCAATTTGGGAAAATTGCTAATCTCACATCTACAACTAAAAAAGATAAAAGCCCACTTCAGAAAGAGCTTTCCAGAATTGGTATATTTGTTGGGAAAATAACGCTTATAATCTCAGGGCTGCTACTTGCAATCGGGTATTACATCCAAGGGCAAGCTTTTGTTGATACATTCTTATTTGCAACTTCTGTGGCTGTTGCGGCCGTACCTGAAGGACTCCCGGCAACTGTAACAATTGCACTTGCAATGGGAGTACAGCGCCTTGCAAAACGCAACTCTATTGTGCGCCAACTTTCATCTGTAGAGACACTTGGGTCTACAACTCATATTTGTACAGATAAAACTGGAACGCTCACTAAGAACGAAATGACTGTCAAAGAAATGATTGTCGATCAATACACTGCAAAAATTGGAGGAGCAGGATACAAGCCGTATGGCACTTTACTGATCAAATCAAACAAAGAACAAACTTATACAATAGGAGATCTCGATTCACGCGATGAAGACATTGAGCGCAGAATTGAAACTTTGAATGAATTTAAAAATGACAATACTCCTTTATATAATGCACTTGAGGTAATGGCTAATATTAGTGTCCTTTGTAATAATGCGAAAATCAATCAAGAAACTGTGGACCAAGAAAATATTTATTCGATTCTTGGAGATCCAACTGAAGGAGCCCTCCTCACAATGACGATGAAATTTGGTTTTGATCTTGATGAAATTAATCATTCACATGAAAAAGTATATGAATTGGCTTTTGATTCAGTCCGCAAACGAATGAGTGTTATTTCAAAAAGCAAAGAAACTGGAGATTATCATATTTTAACTAAAGGAGCCCCTGATTCTGTGCTTGAGATGTGTTCTCATATTTTATTAAATGGAAGAGTAATTATTCTTGACGAAGATACCCGCAAAAAGATTATTGAAAAAAATGAAGCAATGGCTCAAAAAGCTTTGCGAGTAATTGGATTTGCATATCGTGAAATTGAAAAGAAGAAAAAATATAATGCTGAAAATGATGAAGTAAAATTAATTTTCGTTGGTTTAACCGGAATGATTGATCCGCCACGGCCAGACGTAAAGAAAGCCGTTAGTTTAGCTAAAAAAGCTGGAATTAAGGTTTACATTATTACTGGTGATCAAGGAACAACTGCAGAGGCTATTGCAAGGAAAATCGGGCTTGTAACAAATGAAAATAAGCACCTTGTTATCACGGGAAAGAAATTGCAAGAAACTTCCGATAAAGATCTTCAAGAATTATTCCGTGTCCCTGAAACTGACATTATTTTTGCGAGAGTTGCTCCTGAAGATAAATTGCGCATAGTAACAACACTTAAGAAATTAGGGCATGTTGTTGCTGTCACTGGAGATGGTGTGAACGACGCTCCAGCGCTTAAACGTGCAGACATTGGTATCGCTATGGGAATAACAGGAACTGACGTAAGTAAGGAAGCAGCAAACATGGTTCTTGCTGATGACAGTTTCGCAACTATCATTACTGCGGTAAAAGAAGGTCGTACGATTTATGAAAATTTGAAGAAATTCATATTCTATATATTTTCTTGTAATATCGGTGAACTTATCACTGTGTTTGCAGCTATTTTATTGCAACTGCCAGCACCGCTTACTGCAGTTTTAATCTTAAGTGTGGACATTGGAACAGATGTTTTACCAGCGCTGGCCCTCGGGATTGACCCACCAGAAAAAGGTATTATGAACAATCCTCCGCGAGATCCAAAAGCCAAAATCATGGACAGGAACTTTGTTGGGCGATTTCTTTATATTGGAATTTTTATCGGTGCTATTGTGGTTGGAGCCTACCTATGGTCTCTTTATAATCAAGGATGGACTTGGGCGGAATGCCTTGTCCCAGACTCGCTAATTTACGTCAAATCATCAACATTTGCATTCGCAATTCTAGTCTTAATACAAATGTTCAACGCATACAATTCTCGCAGTGAACATCAATCTGTATTCAAACTAGGACTATTTTCAAACCTTTATTTGGTTGGCGCAATTATAATTTCACTTGGCACTATGTATATATTTGTGGAAGTTCCATTCTTCCAAGATTGGCTTGGAACAACAGCTCTTACATGGCTTGAATGGCTAGTCATTATCTTTGCATCGACAAGTATTTTGTTAGTCGAAGAAATCCGCAAAATATTTGTACGACATAGAATGAGAAGCTATTAATATGTTAAGATATTTATAGTTGAAATTTTAAGCATCTTTTTTGCATGGCCAATATCGAATTCGAAAAATATATAAATGATAAAATTGATGAAAGTCGGCAAAACGATGAAAAACATTTTTATTTGCGAATTAAGGTTTTACCAAAAAGCGTAAAAAACGAAGTCGTGGATATTATGGACGACGAGACTATTAAGATACGCATCAAAGCTGTTCCGGAAAAAGGCAAAGCAAACAAAGAGCTTGTGAACTTTTTGTCGAAGGAAATGAGTCTCATTTTTCGGGATCGAGCTGGATGTGTGCAATGCCAACCTACTGTGAAATGTAATGTAGAAATTATTAGCGGAAAAACTGATCAAGTTAAATTAATTAAAATTACATATGAAACTTAGTGAAATTAAAGAACTTCTGGAAAAATATAAATTGAGCCCAACTAAATCACTTGGACAAAACTTTTTAATGGATGAAAATATTTTGGATAAAATTGTTGAGAGCGCGGAGGTGAATGTGAAGGATTATGTGATTGAGGTTGGCCCTGGACTAGGAGTTTTGACTAGGAAGCTGAGCGAGAGAGCGCGTAAGGTTACTGCGATTGAACTTGATAATGGTTTAATCCCACTTTTACAAAACGAACTTAGCGATTGTAAAAATCTGAAAATCATTCATATGGATGCCCTCAAATTCACACCTCCGGATGAGCCGTATAAAGTAGTAGCTAATATCCCGTATTACATCACTTCCCCACTCATTTCTCATTTCTTACGAGCAAAATCCCGTCCAAGTAAAATGGTACTTTTAATGCAAAAAGAAGTTGCAGAAAAAATATGTGCAAAAAAAAATCAATTGAATGTACTTGCAATCCATGTACAAGTTTTCGGTGAACCAAAAATCGCAGCCCGTGTAAGTAAAGGATGTTTCTATCCAAAACCAAAGATTGAATCAGCAATTCTGGAAATTGAAATGTTTGAACAACCTCTTGTAAAAAACACCCTCAAAGATCTCGATCATTTTTTCAAAATAGTTCATGCTGGATTTAGCCATAAGCGAAAAACGCTTCTTAACTCAATTCAAAGAGGGATGGTGATCGATTCATCTGAAGTCAAAGCCGCTTTACTCGCAGCCAAGATCGACCCATCGGAACGTGCTCAACATCTCACAATAGAGGATTGGGGAAAGTTAGCTAAAAATATTTTTAAAGGATAATTTAATTATTTTTTAATTTTCAGCTTTATGATGGAATTAGCAAAATTGCTTTTCTTATCTTTTTAATATATAATTTTAATGCAATTAACTAATTTAACTAATTTAGTAATGACCTATACATTAAAATTATTTAATACTGGACAAGTCACATTACCAAAAGAGTGGCGCAATAAGTTCAACACAAAGCATTTCGTTGCGGAAGAAACAGAAGCTGGACTTCTTATAAAGCCTCTAATCAAAGACGATACTGTATATTACGAAGACCGTGATGGTTTTGGGCTATATAGTGAATCTGGCCTTGATACAAACAAAATTACAGCAGCAATAAAAAAGCTAAATGGATAAAATTTTAAAATTTATCAAAAAGTTAAATAAAACAGAAAGAATCAAATTATTGAATTTGATTAATTTAATAATTCAAAAAGACGTAACTAAATTAAAACCAAAAAAACTAAGCGGTTTCGATTCATTGTATCGTATTCGTTCAGGCAAAATCCGCATTGTTTTCGAGAAAAACAAAGAAACTCAAAACCAAATTATCAACATAGATTCCCGCAAAAACAGCTACAAAAAGCTATAATTACAGTACTGCCTTTAAATCTTTATTCATATCCTGCACAGCTTTTCGAGCTGCCTTGGCATATTCTTTTTCAGAGAATCCATCCATTTTTTCATATGCAAATGTAATCCCTCGTGATGAATTCACTATTGCACCAAGTCCGTCTTTGTTGAAACATGGCTTAACATCCTGCGCCCCACCACCTTGCGCTCCATATCCAGGAACTAGGAAAAATGCATTTGGCATTATTTTACGAAGCTTTTTCGCTTGCTCTGGATAAGTTGCGCCAACAACAGCACCAACTGAAGAATAACCTTCTTCACCAATTTCATCAGCTCCCCAAGAATCAACGAAATTCCCGATAATTTCATAAACGCTATTCCCATCTTTCATGCATAAATCCTGCAAATCACCAGAAGAAGTATTCGATGTTTTCACAAGAATGAAAATCCCACGACCATGCTTTTGACAAACTTCAATGAATGGCTTAATCCCATCCCATCCAAGGTATGGTGTGATCGTAAGTGCATCGGCATCAAAAATAAATTCCTTCTCTCCAAACACATCAACTTCACCAAAATGCGCTTCAGCATATGCCTTCGCCGTACTTCCAATATCATTACGTTTTACATCAGCAATCACGAGTAATCCTTTTGACTTTGCATAAGCAATTGTTTCACGAAAAGCGCGAACTCCTTCTTCCCCAAAAAGTTCATAGAAAGCAATTTGTGGCTTAACGATAGGGACAAGATCATAAACAGCATCAATAATCCCTTTGTTAAACTCAATAATTGCCTCAGCAGCAGCTTTTAATTTATTTTCAGGATATTCCTTCAATACTTTGTCGCGAATAAACTTTGGAATCTGATTTAAACGTGGATCAAGTCCAACACAAATTACACTGCCCTTTTCGCGAATTTTCTCGATCAATTTATCTGCAAAATTATTCATAATTTTTATAAGTTACTCGGTAAGTTGTAAATTAATTCATCCAACCAACTGGATCTGTTTTAAATTTCATCACTTTTGCTTTATCCTCATCAGTGATTTTACCCATCTGTAGGGCAACATCAAGCAATACATCTAAATTAGTCAAAGTAGTTAATGCAGTTGAACTTTCACGGAATGCATTTTCAGCTTTCTCAAGCCCATAAGAAAATATCGCAAACACTTCGTGCACAATGCCTTTGCCTTCATCACGAATTGCATTCACGGAATTAATCGCACTCCCCCCTGTTGTAACTAAATCTTCAACAATTAATACTGACTTACCTTCAGGCAATTTCCCTTCAATTTGTTTTCCTGCACCATGTTCTTTTGGTTTTGAACGAACATAAACCATTGGCAATCCCATTCTCTCAGCCATAAAAGCAGCCCATGGAATCCCGGCAGTCGCAGTTCCAGCCAAACAATCTGGCTTCAAACCACGCTCTTTAACAAGATTAATCAATGCGTCGACGATTGCATTCCGCTCTTCAACGAAAGAAATTAAGAGACGATTATCTGTATAAATTGGGCCTTTAAGCCCTGAAGTGTATGTGAATGGATCTTGTGGACTTAGACGTACAGCATCTGATTCAATCAGAATTTTTGCGATTTTTTCAGCAATCATATTGTGTGTTTGTTAATAAATTTTTTATAAAACGTACCAGGTAGGCACAAGTTGCTCGGTAGACACAACTTCCCGAGTGACTCTAAAAATACTGTTTTTTTCCAACATCATCACGATGATACGAACCAAATTCCTCAAGCATATTGAGGATTTTATTATTCATTACAGGACCAGAAACACAAGTCCGAATCCCCAATGGATCAAGCGTACATTGCCCGCAAACCCCAAATCCGCATTTCATATATCGTTCAACAGAAAGTTGTGTATTTACCCCGGCATCATCCCCAATTTTCCCAACAGCCTTCATCATCATCTCAGGACCACATGACATTATGTGATCAATTTTTTTCTCCTTTAGCAAATCAGCAAGAATCACAGTCGTATAACCTTTAAACCCAGCAGATCCATCATTAGTCGCAATATGTAAGTGCACATTATCCAAAACTTCAAGCCTCTCAATATAAACAAGATTATCTTTGCTACGGGCCCCAATTATAAAATCAACTTCACAACCCGCAGCCACAGCCTCATGCGCAAGATTGTACAAAGGGGCAGCCCCATATCCACCAGCTACAAGCGCAATCTTATCACCTGCTTTAAAATTAAAATAAGTCCCATAAGGTCCGCGAATCCCTAGCTGGTCACCTTCAATGAGCTCAAAAATCTTCTCAGTCATTGACCCAACTTTGCAAATGGTTAGAGCAAATTCTTTCCCATTGTCATAAGCAATAGAAATTGGGATTTCATCTACACCAGGCAACCAGAGCATAACAAATTGTCCAGGTTTTGATCCAAGTTCATAGTCAAAATAAAATGTCCGGACAGTGGGATTTTCTTGCACAATACGTTTGATTTTCAGCACTGTTGGCAATTCTGAGTATTTTTTTATATGATCTTGATCCATATTGATTAAATTTGTGAAATTTTATTAAATTAACGAAATTAATTACATTTTTACAGTACCGATAATTTCAGCGACATTTTGAACTCCGTTCTTATCAAGCCACTCATTCATTTCGTGAGTCATCTTCTTAAATACATCAATTCCGCGATAATAAACAGCAGAACCAACACCCACCAAAGTCGCACCAGCCATCATAATCTCAAGTGCATCAAGACCAGTAGTAATTCCACCAGTTCCAATAATCGGAAGTTTCGTTGCGGTATAAACATCACGGACCATCTTCACAGCAACAGGCTTAATTGCAGGACCAGAAACTCCACCAACTTTGTTAGAAAGAATTGGCATGCGAGTTTCAAGATTTATGGCAAGTCCTGGACCAATTGTGTTAATAAGACAAAATCCGTCTGCGCCACCTTCAGCACATGCATTCGCGATAGCGGTAATACTCTCAACGTTCGGAGAAAGTTTGACTATAACAGGAAGATTTGGATTTACCTTTTTGGCAGCTGCCTTCACAATTTCAGTCACACGCTTCGCGTCTGGCATCACGCAAGCAAATGGACGCCCAAACTCAGATTCCACATTTGGACATGAAATATTTACCTCTATAATATCAACAGGAAGCCCCGCAACTTTTTCAGCCACTTGCTCGAAATCACCAGGAGTACCAGCAACAATACTGGCAATCAGCGGAGACGGTTTTTCATTGCTAAAACTTGCAATTTCAGATGAAGCCTTCTCGACACCAGCATCTGAAAGTCCAACCGCATTCATCATATAGTAAGGAGTCGTGATCATTGTTGGATTTGGATGCCCGTGATGCTCTTCGAGCCATATCGATTTCGTGGTGATTCCACCAGCGCCGTTTTGCACTACACTGCGCCAAGTTGACGAGGTTACGCCAAGAACCCCAGAAGCAAGCACCGTAGGGTTGCCAAACTGGACTCCGTGAAAACTTACCGAAAGATTTGCCATAAGTTTTTTTATAATTAATTTCGAATTTTCGGGCGTATGATAGCAAAATTTTCACACTTCGGGAAAGGGAATTGTACATCAAAAAAACCGATACGGCTTGATATCGAATCGAGTTTGTTTTTTAGTAATGGAAAAGTAGGGAAATGGCCGGCGAGAAAAAATTGAATCCGGCCCAAGGTAGGAAAATATTATGGGGGGATTTAAAAAAAAGATGTGGTGAGCCCGGCATAATTACCGGACTCACCTTTGTGATATGAGAAGAAAAAGAACTATTGGCCTTTGCGATGTTTCCAACGCGCTGTTTCAATCTGCGCCTTGGAAGCGGCTACCCACTTACACTCCTTCACTGAAGCCCGCTTGTACTGGGGCCCAATGACACAAAACGTTGTGTACAAACGTGCTACAACAACAGCTGACAACTCAATGTCAGTTATTGTTCTTGCGTACCCGCGAATACATGAAAGGAGAGCCGTGGGCGTCTCCTTGTAAATATCGGATTTGGCAGGTGGTTCAGCCATACATTTCTCCTTCAAAGGCTCGATTAACTGATCGCCAGCATGTGACCCTATGCTAGCCATCTGATTTTCCAATTGTATACAAGGGGCATTAGAAGCTCCGCCTTTGCATACTTTCAAATAAGCTTTTACGAATTCTTTATACCGGCTCACGTGATCCGGTATTTGATTCATAGAATTCGTAAGACATTTTACAATAAGTTCATGGTCACCACTCTCCTTCTCGCACTTCGCTTTGAAATGTTCGAAATCGAGTTTTTGAATTACCGCCACGGTTGCAGGGGCAACCGGCTTCTCAACCAAAATCACGACCGGCTTTTTCATGTCAGGTTCTGCAACCTTCATGACAACCGGTTTCATCGCAATGCTCACGTCCGGCTGCATAACTGGCTGCATAACGACCTCTGCTTGTGGCTCGGGATTTTGTTCAACAGTCACCTCGTTGTTAGACTCTGTGTAATTCCTGTAGAAATAGAACCCCGCACCACCAACGCCTAACAATATAAGTAAAGAAACCATGAAAATGACCATGAACTTCGAGCTGGAACTTTCAGGCTCCGGATCTTTGCCTTCGGAAGACACTGATTCCGCCTTAGACTCATTTCCATCAAAAGATCCCAAAAGATCCTCCTCTGGCTCGCCCATCAAGGTTTCATTGGTGAAAAATGCCGCAAAATCTTTGCCGGCAAATTGATCCGAAGGAATAACTTCTGAAATATAGGACTCGGCTGGCTTCCCGCCAAGCCCGAGACGAAGCTCCTCCACAATAGTCCATAAAACCCCTTTGAGGTCATACGCCCCCTTGATCCTGTCTGCAGGATTCCAAGCCAAACAGGCTGCTACCGGCGACTGAGCGACGATAGGTAATATCGATAGCCTGTTCTCTATCATCATATTACTTTCCCCAGACTGATCTCGGTTCCACAAGATCTGGAGCATCGTCGTGATGCGCTCATACATCGGCAGATCCTCCGTCAAAAAAGAGTCATAAAACCCTTCTCCACCCAATACCTCAAAAATCAGCATTCCCATAGCGAATATGTCGCTATGTTTACCAACCTCCTGGGTCTTGCCAAGCAATTGCTCAGGAGCCATGTAGCTCGGGGTCCCCATCATCTGTTGATGCTGGGTCAGGCGGTGGTCTGGGTTTCGCGCGATACCGAAGTCGAGCAGGATAGGATCAAGATCCTTGTGCCCCTGCCAGTTTTTAATGAGGATATTTTCAGCTTTCAAATCCCTATGGATAATCCCAAGGGAATGTGCTTCAGAAAGCGCATCGGCCACTTTCGTCAGCATCTTGAGAAGCTCAACACGTCTCCTCAGCTTTTCGACTTCATCGATATCTTGCATTTCTTCTACAAGATAACGATCCATGCTCTTCCCCTTCAGCAACTCCATGACAATTGCCATGGGGTTTTTCGGCATGTGGTAAATTTTCGGGACATGCTGGACTCCAGCATCTGACATCTTCCACATGATCTGCGCCTCGTTCATGAATCGGGCGATCATCGCGTCAACGGTTCTCTCTGTCATACCTTCTTGGAATGACAGAACTTTGAGGGCGGCTTCCTTGCCCGCCATCTCGTCGACGACCCTATAGACTTTGCCCATACCGCCCTGACCAATCCGTTCAAGGATTTTGTAGCCATCAACAGTATCGTTGATGGTTACTTCGCGAAAACGTGGCCTTGGTGTGGCCGAGATTCCTTCTTCTTTGCCATCACCTTCATTGATGGCGGGGTTAGAGTTTTCGGAGCCTTTTTCTTCGGCGCCAGTTTCAACTTTTGCTTTTTTGCCATCGCTGTCAGTGGTTTCCATGAGAACTCTCCTTTTGGGCGCTCGCCCAAGTTAATGGGCGGTCACCCGCACTGTGTGTGTTTTTTATAAAAAAATTTGCTTAAAGGTACTGAGTAGATACCACGTACTCGGCACATTAGACTTCCTGGGTAAGTAGCACTTACCCAGTACCTTTAAACTTTCTCATACACAAAATTACCGCTTAAAGCGGCTTTTTTCTCGCCAACCTACTTTTCAAGGAACACCGCATGAGTACTGACTTTTTAGCAAGTCTCATTCGGGAAAAACCCTCGAAAGGACATTAATTAGAACATATTTTGGATAAAAAAGCAAGGCTTTTCGGGTTTACATACACACAAAAACACCAGGTAAATCCAAGGTTCATAAAAACCACAATTTACCCGACAACAACCTCTGCTCCCCTCACTCCTTCCATGACCTTCCAATTCTCCATTCCCAGCTGACCACGAACAAAAGTCATCACCGGCCAACCTCGCAAAACACGTCCAACATAAGGCGTCCAACCGCATTTTGTATGCATATCTTCGTTCCGAACTTCACGCTCCAACTCCATATCCACAACTACCAAATCAGCATCATAACCTTCACGCACAAAGCCTTTCCCTTTCACTTCATACACACGAGCAGGATTCTCGCACATCAAACGAACCACATCCGTAATATGTAATCGACCATGATTTACAGCATCAAGCATCAGCGGCAATGACGTTTCAACCCCAGGCATTCCAGAAGGAGCCTCCCAATATCCAAGTTCTTTTTCGCTTTTCAAATGCGGAGCATGATCCGTCACAATCATATCAACCACCCCATTCGAAACAGCTTCCCAAAGAGCTTTCACGTGCACCTCGCTACGAATAGGCGGATTCACTTTAGCAAAATTCTCCAACCTAGAATAATCGTCAGTATGCAAAAACAAGTGATGCGGAGTGACCTCACAAGTCGTATGTGCATTGTGATACTTCGCAAGAGTCTGCGCCTCACCCTTTGTACTCATATGACAAATATGCACACGCCCATCATATTTCTTCGCCAAATGCACGGCTTGTTTAACAGCATGTAGCGAAACATCTTCATTTCGAATCAATGAATGAACGGCAGGATCATTATCGTCATGATACATTTCTTCGTGCTTTTTGATCATCTCCTCATCCTCTGCATGCACAGCAACAACATATTTATTCAATTTAAAAAGTTCCTCAAACATGCGTGAAACTTTATCGCTACCCATATCGAGATCACCTTCCTGGCCGGTTGTAGAAGCCATGTAAACCTTCAAACCAACAGCCCCATCCACTTTTTTCACCTCTTCCAAATTGTCTGGCGTAGCTTCAAAGAAAAGCCCATAATTCACCATCGCCATATCCTTTACGAGCGCGCGTTTCGCCTCAAAGGCCTCAACTGTGTTTGTGCGTGGCTTGGTATTTGGCATGTCAAAAACTGTAGTCACGCCACCTGCAAGCGCCGACATACTTCCTGTACGGAAATCTTCTTTTTCCTCATAACCAGGTGTACGAAAATGAACATGAGCATCAATTACACCCGGCATTAAATATTTACCATCCAGATCATAAATTTTATCTGCTCCACTCGAAACCTCATCAATAGAATCTGACATTTTTGAAATCACATTGCCTGAAACAAGCACATCTTTTTTCATAACGCCTTCACCGGAAACGACATGTGCATTTTTAAATAAAATCTTCATGATCGCGAGAGTTAACTGATAAAGCTACGCACCCAAAATCATTGACAATAAAGCCATTCTTACAGTCACCCCATTCCCCGCCTGCCGGAAATAAGCCGCATTCGGCAAATCATCGACATCAGGATGAATTTCATCAATACGTGGCAGTGGATGCATCACAATTACATCCGGGTTTTTATCCTCAATCAATTTACGATGAAGAACATAAGTCCCCTTGAATTTTTCATACTCCTCAATGCTTTCAAATCGCTCTTTTTGAATTCGTGTCATATAAATAATATCAACGCCAACTATTCCTTCTTCAAGATTTTCTGTTTCCTCAAACTGGATGTTCTTCGCAGTTAAAAGATCTTTAACTTCACGTTTCATCGCAAGTTCCTTCGGCGCAATAAATCTGAATTTAACATTGTAATTCGCGAGCAAAATCGCAAGTGAACTAGCAGTCCGCCCATGTTTCAAATCACCACTCATCGCTATTGTTAAGCCATCAATCCCCCCTCGTTCTTTATAAATCGTATAAAGATCAAGAAGAGCCTGAGTTGGATGCTGTGACATCCCATCTCCACCATTAATAACAGGGGCTTTTGATACAGCTGCAAACTTCTGCGCGACTCCAATCTCCGGATGTCGAATCACTATTATATCAGCAAATTGTGACATCATATTTGCAGTATCACCCCACGATTCGCCCTTGAAAAGAGAGGTTGTATTAGGATCTGTAACGGAAATTACGCTTCCGCCAAGCCGCAACATCGCTGTCTCGAAAGACAAACGCGTCCTTGTTGACGGTTCATAAAAAAGAGAAGCCATAACCTTCCCCTTAAGTTGATCACTGCTTTTTTCCTTCTTTGCATAAGGTTCAAATTCCTTAGCAGTTTGAATGATAAATTCTGCTTGATCTCGCGAAATATCGTAAGTAGATAATATGTGTCTAAAATCGTACATCATTTTTTTGCTGTTTAATGAAAGGGTGCTAATTTTTTGGAATTATAAACATGTCAACGCCCTCTTTACAAGTTTTAAATTCCAAACACGACACACTATTAAATTGCATGATCAGATCTCTCAGGGAATTTCTCTGATATAATTGTGTACATTTGATCAATCGACATATCATCCTCCCGATATTTTTCATATGGAATAAGCTTTTTAGCTTGTTCAACTGTAACGAAATACCCAAGTGGCACTAAACTCATGCGACTTTCATATTCAGTTCGCTTAATTGCATCATCTGATTGACGAGTAATATCAACCCCAAACTCTTTTTTAACAAACTCGATTAATTTTCCTGGGACAACCCCAGTATATAAATCAATCTTCTGGCAAACTTGCTGTAAATAATTCGTAACATCACTTGATGTTTTCATCAAAGCTTTTACGGTCCGAATCATATCATTCAGCTGATCTTGTGAATCCTTTGTATTGTAATACTCAGCATCATAATTCCCAGCATCATCTGGACGCCCAAATGGTGCATTTGATTCAAAGCTGCTAAGAAATTCTACGATTTTATCACGAGCAGCAATGAT